>NZ_JAOQJL010000080.1:0-1281 GCF_025566965.1 Blautia ammoniilytica
TTCTGATATTTATTATATCAGAAAAGCGGTTCCAATAATAGCAAAACCCTGCAAAAGCAGGGCTTTGTCTACAGTCTGAAGCACCTCAGATGAGGTGCTTTTTTCGTATTATGAAATTTCCGGAAGCCGCGTGTTTACTGGAGTTTCAGGACTTTTAAGTTTTATCTGAAATTCTTTCTTGATCTACTATTTGCACAAAAAACGTTTTTGCTATTATGATATTTTCGCATCATAATAGGGATAAATTTCACACTTCAGGCTCACAAACTGTTAAGGAAACAATCGGAGTTGGTGTAAACGAAAAAGCAGCCTTGAGTTCTGATAAAAACTGCCCTTTCGTTTACATCAATTTCGATTTTACCTTGGTGAACAAAGTCGCGTCCCTTTAGCCGATAGCTATGGGGATTCAATCGTTGCTCTTTTCCTTAAGTTTATCATACCGGATGTTTTGGTAAAAGTTTTTTTATTCAAGAAATCAATTTCAGGCATGACAAACAAACCTCCTATGCGGAAGTCATTTATTCTATGCAATTGTAGATTTTAACATCTCATATGTGCATGAAAAGAAGAACTGTATTTATCTTTGCGGGGTGATACCATATTCCCTCCGCAAGAAGAACATTTGCATACATCGATGTGATACAAAACCTTTATCATTTCTACTGCATTTAGATTTTTTAATGTAGAAATGCATTTCTTGCATCCAAGCAGGTTTCTGCAGAGAGTTATCTTTTTTCTCTTGTTTCTACATGATAGCAGACCATAGTACCGGATTCTGACAAATCGTTTGGGTGGAACATGCATCATGAATCGACGGATGAATTCTTCTCCTGAAATTGTTTTCTCTTTCCAGCAGCCTTCGTTTTTATAGTCTTTTATTGCATATGTAACTGTCGTATCTGTCATGGATTTGATTCGCTGATTACTGATTGCTATCCTGTGGGTATATTTTCCAAGATAATTGATAACCGACTGTGCACCATTGAAAGTTTCTTTACAGTAAGTGACCCAGTTCTTTTCATAACACTTATCAAGAAGTTCTTTAAAACGATAGCTGTTCTGATATTTCTCTGCTGTACCATGAAATTTAAGCTTAGAATCATTCCACAGGTTTTTTAACTCATCCAGATATTTTCCACGGAACACCTTTGAGATGACACCATATGGGAGAAAAAAATTTCCACCTGTTTCTTTCCATTTCTTTTCATCATCAAGCCCACCTCCAAGAACAATGGTATGAATATGAGGATGATAATTCATTGCAGAGCCCCAGGTATGAAG
>NZ_JAOQJL010000081.1:0-1158 GCF_025566965.1 Blautia ammoniilytica
CACGCGAGGATAGCTTGTAGATACTTGGCTCAGTAGAGCCATTGAGCAAGAAGCCCCCACTTCAAAATCTGAGATTTAAGTGGTGGGAGCATGTCACTACTTGGGAAGAAACAATTGCAGCAATTACAGATGTATTTGCAAAAGAAACTCAGCGGCATGAAGAGTTACGTGGAAGTGAAAAGTGTGATGAGTATGATAAACAGGTATATCAGAATCTGGCCGAAGGCAAGATAAACGAGGTAAAACTGTCCTCTGCACTTCTGGACCTTTCAAGCATGATCCGCAAGCATTATGGGATTGCACCGGTTATTATTATTGATGAATATGATACACCGATTCAGCAGGGATATATGAAAGATTATTATGATAAGATTATCCTGTTCATGCGAAATTTTTTTTCAGGGGGATTTAAGGATAATAAGAATTTATCTTTCGGATTTCTTACCGGAATTTTGCGAGTAGCAAAAGAAAGCATCTTCAGTGGAATGAATAATCTTGCCATTTATTCTGTGCTGGATAATAAATACAGTTCTTATTTTGGTTTTATATTGGTGAGATTCTTGGTGAAGCGGATGCAGAAATGTACATCCGTTTAACAGCGTTGCTTAACGGCGAAAGTTTTATCACGTATATTGATACCGGGGTGATTTATCCACAGATTAAAAATAATCCGTCAACGATCTACAGCTTTCTTCTCATTACCGGATATTTAAAAGCTGTGAGTACAACTTTATCCTTTAATGGGGATTTTATGTGTCAGGTGGCTTTGCCGAATCAGGAGATTGCGGTAGTGTATCGTAAAGAAATATTGCAGAAGCTTGAAAGGCTGATTCCCCAGCCTACTGCAATCCAGGTTCAGGAAGCAATTTTTACCGGAGACTGCAAAAAACTTCAGAAGTTAATCCAGACGATGCTGCTTCAATCTGTCAGTTTTTTTGATACAGCTGGGGAGAATTTCTATCATGGATTCATGTTAGGTTTATGTGCATTAGTAGGAGGTACATTCGCAACTTCAAACAGGGAATCCGGGGATGGCAGATATGATATCCAGTTAAAACCTTTAAGTAAAGGGCACTGAAAAAGTCTGATTCTAAAAAAGAATTGGGCTTTTTTTCGTATTTCCATTATAATAGAAATATAAGGAGGGAGCGGCTACCA
>NZ_JAOQJL010000082.1:0-1042 GCF_025566965.1 Blautia ammoniilytica
CACGCGAGGATAGCTTGTAGATACTTGGCTCAGTAGAGCCATTGAGCAAGAAGCCCCCACTTCAAAATCTGAGATTTAAGTGGTGGGAGCATGTCACGCAGCACCGCAATCGCAGCCAGCATACAAACAAATCCTGCATTTGTCCGGCAAATCATGATGAAATTAAGGAAAGCTAAATTGATTTCCAGTGTGACTGGTCATGCAAAACCAATTTTGGCAAAACTGCCAGAGAGGATCACACTTCTTGATATTTATAAAGCGGTAGAAGGCGACAAACCACTGTTACATCTGGATACACATACCAATCCAGAATGTGGTGTCGGAGTGAATATTCAATTTGCTTTGCACGACTACTATCAGGAAATACAAGAGGCAGCTGAAAAACGGATGAAAGAAATTAATTTGCAGGATATTATTGATTCCTATTATCAAAAAGCAAAAGGATTTGATAAAATATAGAAATGCCGGAGCTTTTTTACATAAGGGGCGCTTAAAGTGTATCAGAAATCTTTTTCTGAAAACAAAACAACCGGAACTAAACAAAATTACTGCACTCTACGAGAGGGTATCCCGAGATGATGAGCAAAGCGGTGACAGCAACAGTATCGTAAACCAGAAGAGAATCCTGGAAAAATGTGCGATTTATCGCCATTTCCAACAATGTGGACAGTGCTCTAAACGATGGCAGTAACGAATTTGTCCCATTTCTTAACATTACGAATGAGTGGTATGTAAGAGATACCAGCCGGAAAATCAAATCCGTACTTCATAATAAGGGGATGGACGGAAAGCATCTGACGAGCAACGCAATCTACTGAAAATGCGTGGTGATGGAGTAAAACAGTCGGTTGCCCATATGCCGGACAGGTGATGAAATTCACCTCGGATTACTTAAAATTCATATTCTACCTTCGAGGGGTATGCCTTTTTTCTCCAATAGAGTATGATTAGTATAAAAAAGGAGCTTCTTGTATAATTCAAATATAAGGAATTCCGAGAAAGAAGGTTGAGAAAAAAATACCTCAGAGTAAAATAAGATTAC
>NZ_JAOQJL010000083.1:0-935 GCF_025566965.1 Blautia ammoniilytica
TCCAGAAGGGCATTGGCAATGCAGCCTGCAAAAAAAGATTTTCCAGTACCGACATCACCCCAGATGAGAAGTCCGGAAGCATTTGCTCTCATCTCTTCCCAGTTGCTTACATAATTGTGTGCCAGTTTTATTTCCGGATTGATGCCGTTATCCCTGGCAAAAGTGTAGTCATAGAGTGCTTTGTCCTGTAAGCCGCTGGTTTTAAGATGCTCTATTTCCATTTGTTTTTCATGAAGTTTTCTCTGGGCTTCTTCCTGCTCAAAGATTTCCTGCTGGCATTTACAGCGGATGGAAGGAATAAGAACCTTTCCCTGTAATTCATGCCTGCATTGCCTTGGCGTATTGCATTTGGAACAGTAGATCAGGTGGTCTGTTTCGTTAAAATATTCATCAGACTGAAGCTCTCTGTTTGGGGTTATAGCTGTTGGTTTTTCTATAAATTTTGTCATAATGTTTCGTATTCCTCACTTTCGTAATTTCGTTGTCGGGAAGCAGGATGATCCTGTCTTGCCCAACTGATGATGGTAGCTGCGTGGTTCTGATATTGCTTTCCGGTAGAAGCCATATAACCGGATAAGCGTTCAATATAATCCTTCCAGTCAGGGATTGTCTGCCGGATATCTTCAAGCTCTTTTTCTGACAGAAAAACATTTTGAAATTTTCCATAGGGTGAGAGTGGCTCCTTACTCCCTCTTATTGCTAAATTGTTCTTTTTTATCTCTTTCTTATTACCAGACAGTTTTCTGTCTGTATCAGGAAAAGAATCCTGTCTGTCAATAGGACAGTTTTTTGTCTGTCTTAGGGAAAGAAATCTGTCTGTATAGTGGATGGTTTCTTTTGGGAGTTTTACATAAATCCGATTGGGCTGTCCGGGACCCTGCCGTTTTCGGAAGATAAGCTCCTGTTTTTCCAGTACTGCCAGAGCAGTTTTAACC
>NZ_JAOQJL010000084.1:0-906 GCF_025566965.1 Blautia ammoniilytica
TAACTGAAAAGAAACTTTCCGGGATTTCACCAGAAACATACAATCACTACCATTCAGGAATCCGCTTCTTTTACAAAAAAATATTGAAGAAGAATTGGGATGATGATGACATACCTCGTATGAAAAGGGACAGAAAGTTACCAACGGTGCTTACAAAAGCAGAAATATCGGCTATTCTTGATGCTACGCCAAATTTGAAGCACAAAGCTATGATTGCTACTATGTATTCAGGCGGACTTCGTGTTTCCGAAGTCACACACCTTCATTATGATGATATTTCACGCACGAATAAAACCATACACATCCGCGATGGAAAAAGCCGATCTGACCGTTATACTTTGCTTGCAGACCGGACGCTTGAAATATTGACAGAATACTGGTTTCAATGTGGCAGGCCAAGAGGGATTCTGTTCCCAAGTTCATGGACAGGGGATTATCTTACAAAAGATAGTGTCATTCAGTTTTTTCGTGAAAGCGCCGAAAGAGCAGGCATTCAAAAACACGTCTCCACACATTGTTTGCGTCATAGTTTTGCAAGTCATCTGTTTGAGTCAGGCTGCGATATAAAATATATTCAGGCTCTTTTGGGACATCGTGATCCAAAATCAACAGAAATTTATCTGCATGTAAGCAATAAAACTCTGCTTGGTATTAAAAGCCCATTTGATGAGATGGGGGGTGAATGATTATGGATAAATCATGTACGATACAGGATGTATTTGAACGGTTCTATCCTTCCTATGAAAAGAGGAGTAACCCTCCTGCTCATCACAGAAAAACGGCTTATCACATCAGAAACTGTAAAACAGGAGTTTTTGGTGTAAACATCAGTGTTTGTGAGGACTGCGGATATATCAGTGTTCACAACAACTCCTGCAGAAGCAGATGCTGTCCCATGTGCCAGGA
>NZ_JAOQJL010000085.1:0-478 GCF_025566965.1 Blautia ammoniilytica
AAGAACAAGTGTTCTTTTTGCTTTTATGCAATTCATCTCCCACCTGTAGAGGAAGGAGAATTCTTGCTATATATTATGTTAAACTGCCTGACATTTTTCTTTGTATTTGGTATTACAAATCAAATCGGATTTTTAAGTAATCCTCTATCACATCCACACATTTTTCACGGCCTACTCTTGCGCTGTTTAATGTAAGGTCGTAATTCACCAGGTTTGTCCAGTAGCCGCCTCTTGTATAATACTCATAATAATCTGCTCTGTATTTATCTGTTTTGCTGATCAGCTCATGAGCTTCCGGCTCCGAAACCTGCAGCTTTTTCATGATGGATTCCACACAGTTTTTACGTGGAGCTTCGATGTAAATGCTGATCACATTGTCAAAATCTGTGAACCTCACATGGCTAAAGTCACGTGCTTCCAGACGCTTTAGGCGTCAGACTGAATATCGGCGGATACGCCTGTAACTTAGGTCTGCACA
>NZ_JAOQJL010000086.1:0-476 GCF_025566965.1 Blautia ammoniilytica
AACATTTCCCTGAACATTCCATATCCATTATCCTGTACGCTTTTTCCGAAATGCAGACACTGCCCCATTGCTTTCATATCGATATTTTCCACTGCAACTGCATCATAACTGTCTGCGATCTTTCGACTAAGTTTGTGTAGATAATCTCTTCGCTGATTTCGTATCTTTTCATGACATCTGGCAACTTTCTTTTTCTGCAGTTCATAATTATGGCTTCCTCGTACGCATCTTGACAACTTTCGTTGCTCCCTCGCCAGCCTTTTTTCATTTTTTCTGAAAAAACCTGCTTCTCCCGTCTCAATCTTTTCTGAAAATACTGCCATTCCCTGCATTGCATAATCAATTCCAAGTATCTTTGCAGTATTGTAATCTGGTTCAGCTGCTTGGTTTTCACAGCTGTATCCTTCATACAACAGACTTGCAAAGTATTTTCCGGATGGTTCCATACTGATTGTCACTGATTTCAGACGAAGGTC
>NZ_JAOQJL010000087.1:0-410 GCF_025566965.1 Blautia ammoniilytica
ATTAACGTTTTATATCAAGGATGCTTGTGTATCTTATACACAAACTTACATGTATGCAGTTTTCAAGGTACAATCATTGGCTTATATCACTTAGCCTCACAGCATATATGAAATACAAGCCAATGGGCTTAAGTGGACTCGAACCACCGACCTCACGCTTATCAGGCGTGCGCTCTAACCAGCTGAGCTATAAGCCCATCTTTCAGAAAACTTGCTTCTGAGTGGAGATGAAGAGATTCGAACTCTCGACCCCCTGCTTGCAAGGCAGGTGCTCTCCCAACTGAGCTACATCCCCATTTGATCTGGCGTCCGCCTGCTCTCCCACACCGTCTCCAGTGCAGTACCATCGGCCGCTTAGGTCTTAACCGTCGTGTTCGGGATGGGAACGGGTGTGTCCCCTAAGCGCATCG
>NZ_JAOQJL010000088.1:0-392 GCF_025566965.1 Blautia ammoniilytica
TTGAACATAGCATATCGTTTCCGGATCTATCCAACAGATGAACAGAAGATACTCCTTGGAAAAACATTTGGCTGCTGCCGTTTTCTGTACAATCAGATGCTTAATGATAAGATCCAGGAGTACAAAAAGACAAAGAAAATGTTAAAAAACACACCAGCTATGTATAAAAAGGAATATCCATTCCTGAAAGAAGTAGATTCGCTGGCCCTGGCAAATGTTCAGCTTCATCTGGAGAAAGCATATAAGAACTTTTTCCATGATCCTAAGACTGAATTTCCACGTTTCAAGTCAAAACATCACTCCAAAAACAGCTACACAACAAATGTGGTCAACGGGAATATCCTGCTGGAAGGCAACCGGATCCGGCTTCCAAAATTAAAATGGATCTCCAT
>NZ_JAOQJL010000089.1:0-375 GCF_025566965.1 Blautia ammoniilytica
TCCAATTTCAGAAAGAGCAAAAGAGATATGGGAATATATTGCTCCCTGATATGGGATTGTTCTGGAGGAATGGAATCATGGTATTGACCATGTGCATGTAATGTTTCGCGCACAGCCTAAAACGGAACTCAGTAAATTTATCAATGCATATAAAAGTGCCAGCAGCAGGCTGCTGAAAAAAGAGTATCCGGAAATCCGGGAAAAACTTTGGAAAGAAGCATTCTGGAGCCAGAGTTTCTGCCTTTTGACGGCAGGAGGGGTACCAGTTGAAGTAATCCGCCAATACATCGAAACTCAGGGAGAGAAAAAGTATTGAACATAGCATATCGTTTCCGGATCTATCCAACAGATGAACAGAAGATACTCCTTGGAAAA
>NZ_JAOQJL010000009.1:0-115000 GCF_025566965.1 Blautia ammoniilytica
CGCCAAGAGCAATTGAGATTTTATAGTGAGGTGTCGGCATGAACAAAGTATATGTAGATGTAGTAGCAGAGTTTCGGAAAAACGGACAGCTGGTTCCCATATTTTTTACATGGGAGGATGGAAGAAAGTATAGCATTGACAGAATTTTGAAAATCGAGCGATGCGCCAGCAGAAAGGCAGGCGGTGTAGGAATGATGTACACCTGTATGATACAAGGGCAGGAAAGCCACTTGTTTTACGAAGTGGATAAATGGTTTATGGAGAGAAAAACAGCATAAGGAGAGCTTGGTATAGACGATATTATTTGGATTATTAACCGGCAGGGATAGTCACTTTCCCTTTTTATTCCTGCAGGTTTTACATAAGAAGATGGATTCCGGTCAGCAAAGGCAGCTCCCACAATGCCTTTTGGATATCCGCTTCTGCAAGTTGTAGTAAGTAATTGCTTCCCATCAAAATCATGGGGAAAGCGAACTGGTCTGAAAGACCGCCAGTTAGTGTGATGATGATAAGGAGATTTTGAAACTGATGACAGACAGAGATTATGCAATTAAATCAATGAAAGAGATTACCTTCCAGATGGCAAGCCATGCACAGGATTATTTGGAAGTAACGATTGAAAGACATTATACTGATATTAAAGAATTGATGACAAGCTATCAGAAATTGATTTTGGAAAATCAGATTGTGTTAGAAGAACTGGATATGGAGTGCCAGGAGAAAATCAATGAAGATATGGCATATGCGTTGAGTTATCTGAGCATTTATAACAATCAGCTGAATGTGCCAAAGATGCACCGGGAAATGAATAACCTGATGATCATTTATGGCTTGTCAGATATGATCTATCGTGGAATGACACTGGTTAAGTTCTATGCACCGAATGGTGTGATGCTCAGTGAGATCCTTCATTCCTGTTTTTGCAGTCATTATAATAAGACAGATGTGGAAGTACAACAGGAGTTAGGAATAGGCAGGACTTCATTTTATAAAATGAAGAAGCAGGCACTTGGGTATTTAGGATTTTATTTTTATGAGATCGTGGTACCGCAGGCAAAGGATAAAAGATTTAAACCGTCACTGGGCGTAGAGGAAGAGTAGGTGAATAATATGAGATACGAAGATTCGATGAAAGGTGTAGCTGATCAGATAATCAAAGAACAGCAACGAGCCAGTAAAATTAAAAACAATCCAGAAGAGTTCCATTGGCATGACGAATATGCAACGTTGAATTTCTTTCGGTTTATCTGCAAAAATATCGGTAACTTGGGAAATGGAGAAATTGAAAAAATGGTCACACGCTTAAAGAGCATAGATCAGAAAGCAGTGGAAAACCATGTGAATGGTGCTGTTTGGGCATTTGATTATGATAAGATGTTCTGTGTATTGATGGAAAATGAAATTTGCCGAAAGGTGTGTGAAAAGAATAAATATAATAGTTGGACGAAGCTGATTGGACAGTATTGTATTTCAATGGCTTAAAGATAAAGAAAGTTGCTGGAGAGAAAAAATATTCTCCAGCAACTTTGTCTTTGATGAATAAAGGTCAAATTTTCATTTAACTATTCTCACTATTATTTGATTCAGTGATTTTTTTCTTCTTTGGAGAAACCAGTTTGTGACCGGAATAAATGGACATGCCAATACAAAGCAATGAAGAATAGGCAAAGTATTTATGTGCAGTCATAGATTTTTTGATTCCAGAATAAATGCATCCCAACATACAGAAAAGTGCGCCTAAGGACCAGTATTTATGTGATTTCATGATTTGATACCTCCTTTGATTTAACTGATTCAATCATAACGCTTTTTTACGAAAATGCAAAGAAAATCTTGAAATATAGTTCTATAGAATTAGAACTTGGTTTTGCGATTCTGTATATTGAAGACATCCACAAGTATACTAAATCCAGAACGATTATTCGTTCCGGAGGAGGTGTTACGATGGATTTGAAAGCAGTAGGACAGCGAATCAAATCGGCACGAGAAGCAAAAAATCTCACACAAGAGGAACTGGCTGCATTAGTAAATTTAAGCCCGACGCATGTGAGTGTAATAGAGAGAGGCTTGAAAGTTACAAAATTGGATACCTTTGTTGCAATTGCAAATGCGTTAGATGTTTCTGCAGATACTCTTTTAATTGATGTTGTGGCACATTCAGTTACAGGTGTTACAAATGAACTGACAGAAAAAATTGAAAAACTTCCAATCAAAGAACAGAAAAAAATCATCAAAGTAATTCACACATTATTGGAAGAGTGATATGACAAACTGGGAAGAGCAAGTAGCTCTTCTTTTTTTGACCATTTATTCAGATTTAAGTTGTAAAGTGTCTTTTCATGATAATAGAAATATGCTAAATTGGTTCTATAGAACAAGTTGTAAATCCAGTTATATATCGGAGGAAAATGAATGAGAGAAAAAACTATTTATGAGAAGATTGCAGAAAAGTACAACACAACACCAGAAGAAGTACGCAGAGAAATGCAGATAGCCATAGATGCAGGATTTGATAATCCTGATCCGGCTGTGCAGGAAGAATGGAAGAAAATGACACTTAAAGGAGAAAGACCTACACCGGAAGAAGTAATCAATTACGCAGTAAAAAAACTAAAAGGAAAATAAAAATATGAAGAAAAAGATAATTGCATTGATTTCAGGAGCAGTGATCTTGATAATTGCTGCAGGAAGTATTTATGGGAAATCTGAATCTGGTCATGAGGAAGGCGAACCGGATGTAGTTGGAACATTTTCCGTAAATCGGGATGAAAATTTAACCGTGGTTGCTAACCGGAAAAATATTGAGGATAGAGAAGCGTTTGTAAGAGAGCTTTTGCAGATGTACAAGGATGATTCTTTTTATTCGACAAAATTCTCCACAGACAGGGGATATGCGACGAGTCTTGATATGAACATCTATTTATGGAAAGAGGATATTGAAGATGGGGAATCGGTAATGACAGCCGAATACAGACCTGTAGAATATGGAAAGGACTATGATGTTGTCAATAATCCTGATAAATTTCAACTATATATAGATGGAAAAGAAGTAGAAGAATAACACGGTGAACTTTTTATACTGAAATATGTACGATTCCAATAATGATATGAACTTATGGGAACATATTGCGGATACTTTGTGAACTTTATCCTGATACAATGATTATGCTGATGAAAGAAGGCATAGATAACTGAATACAAGAAAGAGACGAAAGCCTCAGTAGTTAAGAAAAAACTACTGGGGCTTTTTTTCGTGCCTGAATTTCTCAGCCAATAACTGCGGGCGTATCCCGGCAGGATAAAGGCGGAGCAGGCATGATTCTAAACAGAGGTCCGCCTTCTGGATTTGAAACGAGCAACAAGATTTCAAATTCAGGAGGAACGGATATGTATATTGAACACCCATATTTTTATGAAGGAAAGTATTACGCAAATATTGATGGAGAAATGATCGAGATTACAAAAGAAGTTGCGTATGCGATGAATAATTTTTATAGAAGCAGCAAGGCAAAAAAAGTTGAGATTAAGAACGAACTGGGTGAGGTTGTGGATAAGATGCTGAGAGAAGTACCTTACAGTGGTCAGTCCATTGATGGAGAAGGCTTCATGATTGAGGATTTTCCAGATCTGAACTGCGATGTGGAGCACTGTGTACTGACAAAAATGGAACAGCAGGATATTCACAAAGTGATCAATCAGCTGAACTCAGAGGAACGCATGATTATTTATGGCATTTTCTTTGAAAACAAGACACAGACACAGATGGCGGAGATTATGGGGATTTCCAGACAGATGCTGTCATACAAGCTGAAATCCACTCTTAATAAGATGCGTGAAATGTATATGAATAAATTTTTTTAAAAAATTTTTCAAAATCTTTTGCATTTGCCAAAGTCATTTGACTTTAGTAATTAGAGGAAGTTAAAGGACTTCCTAAAATGAACCATGATAACTGAATATCCAATAATAACTGACGTGACATTTCATGCAGAGAGCACGAGGAAGATGCCGCTATAGGATTATAAGACAAAACCAAGATTTTTAGTTCAGTCTGTAATGCTGCGAAAAAGCACTGACCGAAGCCAGCTGGCAGGCTGGTGATGCGATGATATGTATGAGATGCGATACACTTGCAGATCCTGAGAAGTCTGTAACTGGTAAACCTATGAACTGCTGGAGCCTGGAAACGAGAGTTTTTGGGTTGTGGTCCGGAGTATGCATTCGGGCAGGTTATTATTCCCTTCCTGCATATGCAGGAGTAACGATTCGGGGTATCGAGGATAAATAGAATCGAGCGAGCACTGTTTAATAATCAAATTGGCTATAGAGGTTATGCGGCAGAGCTTTCCCTATGGGAAAGAAACTCTGCCGTATTCCTGTGGAGCCAATATAGCGCTATGGATGCTTTACAAATAAAAATAATAGATTGGAGAGAGGACAAATGACAATCCGCAGAGGAGATATTTTATGGGCAGATCTCGGTATGTTTCCTACAACATCTGTTCAGGGTGGTGTAAGACCGGTGATCGTAGTGAGCAATAATAAAGCCAATACATACAGTTCAGTCATTACAGTAGTTCCGCTGACATCAAGAATATATAAGAAGCGATATTTACCAACACATGTATTTATCAGTAAATACGATATGACAGGGATTCGAAAAGGAAGCCTGGCATTGGCTGAACAGGTTATGAGCATTTCTACAAAATGCATTATTGAGAAATGCGGAAGAGTAAATAAGTGGAGCCTGGATCGGGTGCTGAAAGCGGTACGGATTCAAATGGGAATGAACGAAAGCGAGAAATGATATTCCTGCTTTCGACAATTCAACAGAAAACGACGTCATAAAATGTAGACAACACAAAAGAATGACAATACAGGACGAGAGGTTCTGGTGATTTTTTAGAGACGATTGAATATGATTTATAAAGGGAGGGATTGCGATGGCATTAAAAATTGTAAGAAGATATGATGCAAATGGTAATGTGATCGAAGATAAAGATTTAGAAAGATTCAAATTGGATTCCCCGGTAGTTCGTCAGATCTTATATCAGATGAATAAAGAGATGGGAGCAGTTGATAATATTAAAGTCGATGCAGCTGAAAGAAGAAATTTTATATAACTTACTTTAATAAATAAAATAAGTTGAAATTTCTCTGAAAAGATGGTATAGTGTACGTGAGAGGAGGAAAGAGCGAGGTGAGAAACATAAGAATTGGAAAGAATACCTCAAATAATAAAAAAACAGGATTGTATATCAGAGTTTCTACAAATTTTCAGTTTGAAGAAGGATATTCAGTAGGTGCTCAGACGGAGAAGCTTGAAAAGTATTGTAATTATCAGGAGATTGATAATTATGATTTGTATATTGACGGTGGCTATTCAGGAAGCAATTTGAATCGACCGGAGATGAAACGTCTTATTAAAGAAATTCAAGAGGGCAAAGTGGAATCAGTTGTAGTTGTTAAACTTGATCGTTTGTCCAGAAGCCAGAAAGATACGATTTATCTTCTTGAAGATGTGTTTGAAGCAAATGATGTTGGATTTATTTCTTTAAATGAGAACTTTGATACAACAACACCATATGGAAAAGCAATGGTAGGTATCTTATCTGTATTTGCTCAGTATGAACGTGAAAACATTCGTGAACGTACACAGATGGGAATTACAGAGAGAATCAAAACCGGAAAATGGAGAGGGACGAAACCACCATTTGGTTATGACTATAATAACGGTGATGACGTTCTTGTGCCAAATAAAGATGCAGAAACAGTCAGAAAGATTTTTGAATTATATAAGGAAGGCTATTCCACGTATGCACTGGCAAAGATGTTCGATTTAAAAGGAGACAAGCAAGTGTCCGATATGTTGTCCAGAGTGACATACATTGGAAAGCTCAAATATAATAAAGAAATCGTTGATGGTCTTCATGAGCCGATAGTTGATAAAAAACTGTTTGATGAAGTTCAGGAATTACGAAAAACAAGAACGAGAGCAACTTCTCATAAATCACAGTATTTACTTACTGGGTTAATATATTGTGGATTATGTGGGGCAAAGATGCGTTATCAAAAATGGAGCGGTGGAAGAGTGATGATTTACTGTTACTCATTAGACCATAGTAAACCGCACTTGGTTAAGAATCCAAATTGCCAGAACGGAAAATTGGATGCAGCTGAAGTTGAAGATGTTGTTGTTAGTGATATGCTGAAATTATCAAAGGAGTATGAGGTAATCGAGGAAAAATCAGAACAGCAAAATCAAAAAGGATTTGAAGCTATGAACCAGAGAAAATCAGTTCTTGAAGGTAAGCTGAAATCCCTGTATAATTTATATGCATCCGATACCAATAATAGTGTCCTGCTGGAGACAATTGGTGAGATCAATAAAGAACTGGAAAATCTGAATACACAGATAGAACAGTACACATTAAAGAACACCAGAGCTAAAGATATGACAGCAAGAGCTAAAGCATTCAAAAGTGTTGCTGACAGCTGGGAGTTCATGTCTTTCAATGAAAGACAGAAGACTGTACGTGAATATATCAAAAAGATTAAAATATCGAATGATTATGTTGAAATTGAGTATAATGATCTTTTGACACTACAGTAAATTACATTTCTATAGTTAATACATCGCAAGGGGATATATCTTCTTGCGTGTAAAATTTCATATATCTTATTCAAGATAATTACCCTATTGGATAAAGGAAATTTCAAAATTTCCACTATAATACATTATCCCTATGATCGCAGGTGAAATCAAACGATATCTGAGGGATGATGGCCTTTTGAAGGTGAGCCGTTCTTTGAAAGAAAATTATTATCGTGTATATAAAAAGAGAGAAGAATTGGAATATTCCATGGGCAGGGAGCCTATGATCACGGAACTGTCGAAGGCTTTGGAAATGCCTGTGGAAGATCTGGTGATGACTATGGAGGCTGCGGCAGAGGTGGAGTCCCTTCAAAAGTCTGTTTATCAGGGAGAAAACAGTGAAATTTCACTGTCAGATAAGCTGGCGCATAAGGAAAACCCGCAGGAAAAGCTGTTGAATCGGATTTTACTGGAAGAACTTCTGGCACATCTGGATAAGAGAGAACGGCAGCTGATTTGTATGCGGTATTTTCAGGATATGACGCAGATGGAGGTGGCGGCAGAACTGGGGATTTCCCAGGTGCAGGTCTCCAGACTGGAAAAGCGGATCCTGAACCGGCTTAAGGAATTAATTTGAAAAAGACGGGCTTATCTCTGAACAAGAGGTAAGTCCGTCTAATATAACATAAGCGTAAACCTGCTTATCTGGCTGCTGTTTTGGAACCTGAGAAGATGGAACCGCGGAATTTGGAAAGAGCACTATGAAGGATCAGTCCAAAGATACCGCAGGAAACGATCTCGCCAGCACCTACAGTCAGCATCATCAATGGGATAGGAAGATTAATGCCGTATCCATAGTGAAGTACGAAAGGCACGATCACTGTATTGGAGATGATAGGTGGAAGCGGGGCAAGGAACCGACTGGAATTACGCAGCTTGTAAGTAAAAACTGCGCCCAGCAGTGTGGCAATGCTTCCGAAGATGATGTCTACCGGGATACAGCCGCCCAGGATATTGGCAATGATACATCCTACAAATAATCCGGGGATTGCCGCCGGTGTAAAATAAGGAAGGATGGTCAGTGCTTCTGAGATACGTACCTGGACTTCTCCATAGCTGAAGGGTGCAAATACAAGGGTAAGTACTACATAGATGGCACCGATCAGTGCTGCCTGTACCAGAAACAGGGTACTTTTGTTTTTCATATTCTTTTGTCTCCTTTAGTTTTGTTTTACGAGTGGAAGGTCACGAACACTCGATTCATTTTCGCGCTGCAATGAGTCAAGCGGCCATGCTTGCATGGACATTTGACGAATGCCGCGGAGGCATATACCGAAGGTATATGGCCTACGCCGGGAATCGGCGGAAAAGCCGCTTAAGACCTTATTTTTATGGGCTTTTCAACGGGCATGAGTATAGCATATTTGGAAGAGGAATGCAAGGAAAAACTATTTGCTTTTTGTAAACCTAATTGCACCGCCTGCCAGAAGCAGAAGTGAAAAAACAATTGAAAAAATAGATGCTCCAATCCCAGGTGCACCTCCCTGTTTAATGGCTGTTTCTCGATCCAGTGCACCTTTTTGCAGATTATCGGTAACCTCCGGCGCACTTCTGAGTGTTTGACCGTCTTGTATACCAAGTGCTGTCACAGTGTCTCCTGTCTTGAAATCGGAAGCACTATAAAAATAACGTACATCATTTTCAGCATTATTCCGCTGTGTCTGAGCCAGAGGCTCTATGAAATCTTTTTGTGTAAAGCTGCTGTCTGGCACATAAGCATAACCGGCGGCTTTCAGCTCTGCTTCATCATAATGATCCCAGGTTGTATTCAATCTTATTGCATCAATAAAATCCTGTGAAAGTGTATAATCGCCAATCTTACCTTCACCGGAATAAGTCTTTTCCGAAGTTGTTGTGCCCCATTTCAGAACGCCATATCGTTTTTCCTCGTCAGTTAAATTTTTTAAGGTTTGTTTTGAATTGGAGGTGCTTTTGTCTCGCCGCATAGTCTGTTTTGAACGTGAAATACGAATGCTGTCAAACGCAAGTCCCAGTTCATCGTCATAGGAGGGCTCTGTCAATTCAAGCGTACCACATACGATTACCGTTTTTCCTTCGTTCTCGGCATGAAGAGCTTCGTCTCCTACATAAACAACTTCTTTCAGAGCGGATTTTGCCTTTGGAATATCCACAAAAATTGTTTTGATAGCTGTTACGAAAAAAAATAATCCGGCAATGATGAGAATGATCCCTGATATTTTTTTTAACATTTGATCAACCTTCCTTCCTTTGGTATCCAGACCAGTTATGAGTCTGTACGGTTATTCCACTTTCATTATGCCATATTTTTTTCCATCTGCCACTAGCACTTATGACAGCAATGCTGTTGTGAACGGAGTGCATAGCAACCTTTGGGAAAATAAGGGTGTATTTTGTAGGATCGTTCTTGTGTTTAAATGCGGGATTCTGTATAATAAATACATCTGTACGGCATCTGAAATACAGAAAAGGGGTATAAGCTGAAATTTACACAATGGATTTCACTTACCATAGAAATAGAAAAGGAAAGAGAGGATATTGCAACATGACAGAAAGAGTAACAAAGCGGGGGATCAGGGATTTCATTTTGATCTGTATCCTGGCGATGCTGGTAGGAACCTTTGTTCCAGTAGGGGTGTCAGCAGCCACAACCTATTCAAGAACTTTGAATTCTTGTATCGTAAAGGCAAAGAAGGGTAGGATCGTCCTGGCATATAATCCGTCACAGACAGGGGTTCCGGTATATGCACGTACATCACCAAAATCTCAGCAATATGGGGTACTGGGATTTGGAGATGCTGTAGTGGTAAATACAAAAAAACTGAAAATGAACAAGAAATATGCATGGCTTCCTGTATATATGGATAATCTTAAGGATGCTAAAGGCAAGAAGGCCACAGCATATGTGCGAATGGGACAGCTTAAGCTTCTTTCCTTGAATGCAAAGAAGTATTCAAGCAACCGTATTATTGATAAAGCTATCAAAACAGGTATGAAATATCTCGGTACACCTTTTATACTTGGAGGACTGTCCATGACAGATGGTATTGACTGCTCTGGCTTTGTGGGAAAATGCTTCCAGATGGCAGGAAGGAATCTTGCAAGCTGGTATCATACCATTACACTGGAGGGAGTATCCAGACAGATCTTCTGGCATAATACGAATACACCTCTTACTAAGGAAGAATTAAATAAAATGAAAGTAGGCGATCTTCTTTTTTATCTGGATAAGGATACAAGCGGTGCCATTGGCCATGTGGGAATCTACATTGGAAAGGGTATGATGCTGAATGCTTCCGGTCATTATGGATATGTATATCCTACAGGCGGTGTATGTATTAAGAGAGTACAGTATGGACAACGCTATATGGTTCTTTGCAAAAGGATCATTGGCTTCTGAGCCGGTTAAGAGGGGAAAGAGTAATGAATAAGAAAAGAAAGATCAGCACCCTGTATCAGGCGGCTTTTATTATTGGCCTGACGATTCTAATGCTTTTAGGAACAGCGAAGGTCAGGGCTGCTTCTTTTACGGAGATTACAGATTCCGCCTGTCTTCATGCCTATCCGCTGTCAAAGAAAGCTTTTCCCATTTACAGTGACCATGAAATGACAAGCGTGGCAGGAAAGGGTACTTATAAAGAATACAAGATTGTCAAGTTTTTTGGAAATACCATGCAGCTGGTTTATAAGGCAGAAGATGGAACCAGAAAAAAGGGATATGCATCTGCCAGCTGTTTTCTGCAGCAGCCATCCGGTAAAAGAGAAGGCATGTACGTAGGATCTTCCAGCGGTATAGATATTTATAAGGTTCCAAAGAACAGCAGCTCCCAGCGGTTTATTCATGCAGCTCAGGCTGACAGTGGCCTTAAGGTTGGGGAAAAGGGGCAATGGACCCAGGTAATGATCCAGAAAAAAAGACAGTATTATCTGGGATGGATCCCTACATCCAGATTTAAAAGCAGCATGTTCCATTTTGCAGTGCGGACAGGGCAGATTCTGGCAGACGGCAGATATACGTTATGTCCTGCTTTGGTAGGCACAGATACACTGAAGAAAACCACCTATGATGTGAAGTATATTGGAACTGGTCTTTATACCCTTAAGAATGTGAAAAAAGGATACCTTCAGGTGGATAACAGCAGACAAGTGTGCATCCAGAAAAAAGGCGATTTCTATTATCTGCTGACTGACAGCCGTAAGCTGGCATTGAATGCGAAGGGAGAAACTACAGAGGCTGCACTGGATCAGACTCAGGCATGGGATTTTCAGAAAAAATCCACTCGCACAGTTACGGTCGTATATTCCCAATATGATCCGGAATATGGAAAAACCGTTTATAAAGATGGGAATATAGGCCCAAGAACCATATCTACTTCCGGATGCGGTGTGATGGCTCTTGTGAATGCTATTTATGCATTAAATGGTTCTTATATTCCTCCTGAGAGGCTGGCACGTTTTTCTGCTGCCAGAGGACACTATTTTTACAATGCGGGCACAGCTGATACCCTGTATCCAGATGTGGCTGAGAAATGGGGAAAGAAATATCGCTTTAAGTATGATGGCCTGACAGGATCCTTTGCAGAATTACAGAAACATTTAAGAAAAGGCGGTACAGCTGTTGCACTTGTACCGGGTCATTATCTGGCAATTGCAAAGTACAGAAGCTCTGATGGGAAGTATCTGATTTTAGATTCCGCAGTAGGAGGCAGAAGGCCTACTTCTATCAATGGAGACTGGATGAGTATGGGGCAGCTTCAATCCGGAGCATTGTTCTGCCAGCATTTTCATTTATTCTCTACTGTTAAGGCGTCAAAGAACCGTTCCTGATCCTCTATAATTGTTGTATTTACATCATTTTCATAAAGCCGCATTTGCACCTGCATGGGAGTAGGATCATCGGTCAGCTTGATATGACCGAAGTGATTGAAGAAAAATAATACACCAAGACCTATGCCTACGGAATAAGAGATAGCAAGTGCAGGAAAGGAACTGCCATTCTGGCCTGTCACCTGTGCAGTGATCTGCTGGAAAAGGGCAGGTACATCCACATCATTGTTAAAGGTCATAATGGAGAAGGCGGCACCGAAAAAGGAAGCCAGGCAGACAAAGATCACTTTACACCAGCACCATGCAGTAGAGGTGTTGGGCTTCGTTTGGTAAGTAATGATAAAAGAAGGCTCTCCAATGTGAGTGATCTCCAGATCTGGTTCCTTCTTCTGGATTTCGCGGATCAGATCCATGGCTGACAGAACATATCGCCCAGGGCGTTTGGGATCCAGGCTGGCCACAGGCAGTACGCGAAGTCTGTTTAAAATTTTAGAATTGCTGCAAGACAGCTTAACGATATCTTGCAGATAAACATGGGGGTGATGCACCTCCATGTTTTCGTCTGTCTGGATATAAAGGGTGTCGCTCATATTTCTTCCTCCATTGTTTTGGTTGCTCGACTTGAATTACTCTTTCATTTTAGGTTTAAAGATCAGACTGGCAATATAGGAAAAAATCAGGGCTGCTGAAATGCCGGCAGCACAGGCTGTAAAGCCTCCCGTGAAAAGTCCAAGCACGCCGTTTTCATTAATAGCTTCTTTCATTCCTATCCATAATGTGTTTCCAAATCCAAGAAGGGGGACTCCCGCTCCGGCCCCGGCATAATCCAGCAGGGGCTGATAAAGCCCAAGTGCACCCAGAAGTGTACCGGTACATACAAGAAGCACCATTACTCTTCCTGGCATCAGTTTTGTTTTATCCAGTAGGATCTGGACCAGGGCACAGATTAGGCCACCCACCCAGAATGCATTCAGGTAATCCATAATAACCTCCATTTATGTTTTTTCTTCAGGTTTTTTGCATTACAAAGAAACATGCTCCAATACAACTCCATGGGCAATACCTGGAATGGAATCGCCTTCATTAAAAGTGGTTTTGGAAAGAAGAGCTCCAGTAGGAACAAAAAGAACTTTTTTCCATGCGCCGGAAAGAAGCTTTGGCAGGATATAGGCAGCAAGAACAGTTGCAGCACAGCCACAGCCGCTGCCACCGGAATGTGTATCCTGGGACGGATTATCAAAGATCAGAAGGCCGCAGTCCTGATGACGGCTTTGGATATCAATGTTTTCTTTTAAGAGAAGATCCAGCAAAATATGTTGTCCTACATCTCCCAGATCCCCGGTGATGATCTGGTCATAATCGGATGGCTTTCTATGAAAGTCCAGTAAATTCTGGCAGATGGTGTGACAGGCGGCAGGTGCCATACAGGCCCCCATATTCATGGAATCTTTAAAGCCATAATCCACCAGGGTTCCTGTGGTGATTCCGGTTATTTGTATACAGCTTTTTCCGGTACGAAGAGGAGAAGGCATGACAGTGCTTTTTTCAGCTGGTGGAGCAGAAGAAAGAATGCAGGCACCGCTTCCTGTAACTGTCCAGGTGGCAGATAAAGGTCTTTGATTGCCATAGCCTAAAGGAAAACGAAATTCCTTTTCTGCACTGGCAAAATGGCTGGAGGTGGCACAGAGAACATGATCTCCATAACCGGCTGCTACAGCCATGGAGCCAAGGGAAAGTGATTCACCCATGGTAGAACAAGCACCGAAAAGTCCGTAAAAGGGAATGCCCATATCGGCAATTCCGAAGGAAGAGGCAGTAGTCTGGGCAAGAAGATCGCCTGCAAAAACCATCCGCAGATCTTGCGGACTAAGACCAGCCTTTTGGATAGCAAGAAAGGCGGCCTGTTTCTGCATGGTACTTTCTGCGGCTTCCCAGGTATCCATTCCAAACATTGGGTTTTCCCATACCTGATCAAAGCAGGAACCAAGTGGACCTTCTCCTTCTTTTTTTCCTGCAACAGATGCACAGCTCTGGATAAATACAGGCCTGTGGAAGGATATGCTTGCTTTGCCTGTCTGTTGATTTTCTGTTATATTCATGATGCTACTCCTATCATTTTTAAAATGTAATAGATAATGCCAAGACACCAGGAACTTAAAATGCCATAAAGGATCACAGGTCCTGCAATGGTGAAGATTTTGCAGCCAATACCAAAAACCTGGCCTTCTGCTTTATATTCAATAGCAGGTGCTGCCACGGAATTTGCAAATCCGGTGATAGGAACCAGGCTTCCTGCGCCTCCAAATTTCCCAATCTTAGGGTAAATATTTAACCCGGTAAGCAATACACTGATGAAAACCAGGGTAACAGAACACCAGATCCGGGCCTCATCCAGATCACTGCCCATCCAGAGGAACAGATTTGTAATCCCCTGCCCGGCCATACAGATCAGCCCTCCGGTAAGAAAGGCTTTTGCCATGTTTATACCAAGATTATGGGATGGAGTGATTTCTTTTACGTACTTCTCATATTCTTTTTGCTCAGTCTGCTTGTTCATATTATCCATAACAACCTCCTGCTGCAGATGATTTATAATGTAAGGACCTACAGATCTTAAGATTAGGGGAACCATTCTTTATAATAGTAGAATAAAGATCCTAAGGTTTTTCCCAGGGCAATGGACAGGATCACTTTGGGCAGACCTTCTGAAAATCTGGCTCGTCTTGCAAAGATAGGGAAAATGTCTGCTACTTCTGCTAATGCCATGATCCAGCCGCCGAGGAAAAGTCCTGAGAAAAGACCATAGAGAATGAGAAAGAGTAATCCGCCAGGAATCTGCCATTTCCAAAGGAAAAAAAGATTTCCCAGAACAGTTCCAAGAAGAATGGAATCTTCATATAATAAGATATGTTTTCCGGTATGGGTGATCCCTGCATATCTGGGAATAATGGAAAGGCCGATGAGAAGGCCGACTTCTCCGCCTGCAATTATAATGCCTGCGGAAAAACCAATCATAATAAGCAATAACTGATTCCACATATAAGCTCCTTCCTTGAGCATGTTTTAAGGTCATTTACCTGCTTTCGCATAAGCATAAGTGGATCGGACCTTTTAACACTGTAATCATAGTATTTGGAAAAAAGAAAAAAATATGTGTTATCCTGTACTTTTTTTTCATCAGATGGTAAAATAGACAGCGTACTTGAATAGAAAGATAGAGGATTTTTTTGTGAAACAGAGATTAATAGAAGAATTAACAGAACTGCTGGGAAATGACAGGGTGCTTACAAACGAGCCTATGAGCCGTCATACAACATTCCGGATCGGAGGGCCGGCAGATCTTTTTCTCCTTCCTAATACAGTAGAAGAAATAAAGAAGATCCGTGAGATATGTATCCAGGAGCAAGAATCATATTTTATCCTGGGCAATGGAAGTAATCTGCTGGTAAGCGACAGTGGTTTTCGTGGCGTGATCATTCAGACATACAGAAATCTGGCGCAGATCCAGGTGGAGGAAGATTGCATCCGTGCACAGGCAGGAGCACTCCTTTCAGGGATCGCCCAGGCAGCCAAAGCAGCTTCTCTTACAGGCTTTGAATTTGCTGCAGGCATTCCTGGTACATTAGGCGGGGCTGTGGTGATGAATGCAGGGGCCTATGGAGGCGAAATGAAAGATGTGCTAAAAGAAGCTACTGTACTGGATAGTGAAGGGCAGATCCGTCGTATCCCTGCCGGGAAGCTGGCAATGGGATATAGAACCAGTGTGATCAAAGAAGCCGGATATATGGTGCTCGAAGCAGTGATTTCCCTGAAAAAAGGGGATCCGGATCAGATCCGGGAAACAATGAAGGATCTGACACAGCGAAGGATCAGCAAACAGCCGCTGGAATATCCAAGTGCAGGCAGCACTTTTAAGCGCCCGGAAGGATATTTTGCAGGCAAGCTGATCATGGACAGCGGCCTTCGGGGGTACACCCATGGAGGAGCGCAGGTTTCAGAAAAGCACTGTGGCTTTGTGATCAATACGGGGGGTGCTACAGCCAGGGATGTATGTGAGCTGATGGAACATGTGCAGAAAACAGTTTACGAGAAATACAATGTAAAGCTTGAACCGGAAGTAAAATTTCTGGGAGATTTTTAACAGGAGATAAAAAATGCGATTTGTGATTGTGACAGGAGTATCAGGCGCAGGGAAAACAGCAGCCTTAAAAATGCTGGAGGATGCAAGATATTTCTGCGTGGATAATCTGCCCATTCCGCTTCTTGAGAAGTTTGTATCACTGATGCCGGAGATCCACGGAGAGGATGTACAGAATGTAGCGCTTGGTATTGATGCAAGAAGCGGATCCATGGGAGAATTGGAACTGATCCTGGATAAGATGCAGGAAGCAGGTTATCAGTTTGAAATACTTTTTATGGATGCAGAGGATTCTGTTCTTGTGAAACGATATAAAGAAACAAGAAGGAGTCATCCATTGGCAATGTCCGGACGGATCGATGAAGGGATCCGTCTGGAAAGGAAGAAAATGGAGTTCCTGCGCAGAAAGGCTGATTATATTATCGATACCAGCCATCTGCTTACCAGGGAATTGCGTCAGGAAATAGACAAGATATTTGTGGACAATGAAGAATTTAAGAATATGATGATCTCTGTCCTATCCTTTGGATTCAAATACGGGATCCCGGCAGATGCTGATTTGGTATTTGATGTCCGCTTCCTTCCAAACCCTTATTATGTGGATGAACTTCGGCCTATGACAGGGCTTGATGACAGTGTATTTAATTATGTAATGGACAATGAGACTGCCAAAAGGTTTATGGGAAAGCTGGAGGATATGGTGAATTTTCTGATTCCCAATTATGTTCAGGAGGGAAAAACAAGCCTGGTAATCGCCATAGGATGTACAGGCGGCAAGCATCGTTCTGTTACCATTGCAAGGGAACTATACAGCAGGCTGATCAAGAATAATGAGTACGGTTTTCGCCTGGAACACAGGGATGTAGAGAAGGACCGGCTTCTTAAAAAATAAAAAGGAGTGGGAAGATGTCTTTTTCAGGGATGGTGAAAGAAGAACTTTCCAAGCGTACAGGAGCATCCAGGCACTGCCAGATCGCAGAGCTGGCTGCGATGTATCTGTTATGCGGCAAACTGAAGTGTACCCAGGGTCAGGAACTGGTTTTATGGGTGCAGACGGAAAATCAGTGGGTTGCAAGAAAGTGCTTTACAATTTTGCAAAAAACATTTAATATAGAAACAGATATTACCGTTCATGAGAGCGCACATCTTAAGAGATGTAGAGTTTATCATGTGACCACACGGGAGACAGAACAGGCTCTGGAAATTCTTGAGGCTGTGAAGCTTGTTGTGAAGGGAAGCAGCGATGGTACGCTTAAGCTTGGCAATACAATGATCCTTCAGAGGAACTGCTGTAAGCGCGCATTTATACGGGGAGCTTTTCTTACATCAGGTTCCATCAGCGATCCACAGAAAGGATACCATTTCGAGATTGTCTGTCCTGATGAAGAAAAAGCACAACAGTTGCAGGAGATCATCCGCAGTTTTCATATTGATGCGAAGATCGTTTTACGTAAGAAATCATACGTGGTCTATGTGAAAGAAGGTGCGCAGATCGTTGATATACTGGCCGTTATGGAGGCGAATGTGGCACTGATGGATCTGGAGAATATCCGTATCCTGAAAGAAATGCGTAATTCAGTCAACCGTAAGGTGAATTGTGAGACTGCGAATATTAACAAAACGGTAAATGCAGCAGTGAAGCAGGTGGAGGATATACGACTGATCGAAAGAAAGGCCGGGTTTGAAAGCCTGAGTGAAGGCCTGGGGGAGATCGCCAGACTGCGGCTGCAATATCCGGAGGCTACATTAAAAGAATTAGGAATGATGTTGAACCCTCAGGTGGGAAAGTCAGGTGTAAACCACAGATTGAGAAAGCTTTCAATGATTGCGGAGGAACTGAGGGGGGACGAGGAGGAATTATTATGATCAAAAAACCAATCATCATTAATCTGTCTACTGGTCTGGAGGCGCGTCCTGTTGCTCAGCTTGTACAGGTGGCAAGTCAGTTCAACAGTGAGATTCATGTAGAGATTGGCAAGAAAAAAGTAAATGCCAAAAGTATTATGGGTATGATGACACTGGGGTTGGACACAGGTGAGGAGATCACTCTTTATGTAAATGGAGAGGATGAAGAAGCTGCGATGGACAGCATTGAGAAATATCTGAGCAATCAGTAAGATACAGTGCTTTGCATGTTAAAGCCATATGAAAGAGAGGAATGTTTAAAATGTCAAAGGTACTGAAGTTTATTGTACATTTTGTGGTGATCTGCACCATATTAAGTATACTTGCACTGGCATTACCTCCGTTTTTCGGAGTAACTACAGAGATTCGCGATCATGCAGACCAGGAATCCAATCTTCCTATGGGTTCAGTTACATATGCGATCCCTGTGAAGTCATCTGAGATGACAGTGGGAGACAGAATCCTTGCACAGAAAGATGATAATGCATGGCGTTATGATATTGCCAGCGTTGATCTTGCCAGTGGCACAGGCACAGCAGTGAATCCGGATGCTCTGGAAGAGTCCCCTGTGAATCTTTCTATTGGCGAATATATGCCGAAAGTTGTAGTGACAATTCCGCTGATTGGTTATCTTATGGTAGCCACACAGAGTATTGAAGGACTGATCATTCTGGCACTTGCAGTATTTTTCCTGATTATCTTGTACGTGATCGCAGAGCTCTGGAAAAAGGATCCAAAGGAAGAAGATCTTCCGGAGGATACAGAACCGGGATATGTGAAATCCAAAAAGGAACTGAAGCTGGAAGAAAAGAAAAAAGAACGCCTCTTGAGAGAAGAAGAGCGTGAGATCAAAGCGGAAAGCAAAAAGAACAAGAAGAAACCGAAGCGTACAGTACGTACCGGTGGTTTTGTTGATGAGATCGAAGAGGACGATCCAGACGAGGAAGAGGATGAACGTCCGGAGAAAGCGGTTCAGACAGCTACCAGCGAAGCTCATGAAGTCCTGAAAAAGGAGATTGCAGCCGCTACTGCAGAAGATGATTATCAGCAGCCAGTACGCAAAAAAAAACAGCAGCTGGACGAGACAAGGAAAGTGGTAACACACAAAAAAAAAGTCCAAATCCCCGATACCTTGGAGGAGTCGGTGAAAGAAGAGATTCCTGAAAAACCGGTCAAGCTAAAAAGAATGGTAATTCCGAGAATGACAGCTGCACAGCTTGCTGACAAAGCAAAGGCTGAAGGAGATTCGCCGGAGATCGTAAGAGATGATATTACAAAGGTGACACTTCTTGATTATTCTGATATCTTTGCAGAAGAAGAGGATGAAGACGAAGAAGAATGATCCTTTACCTGGTATAAGAGGACAGTAAAACGCCTGGGAAGTACAAAAGTATTTCCACAGGCGTTTATTACATAATGGGAAATTACCCCATAATGTTCCAACTGCTTGTTTTTGAAAAAATACAATTTTTTTTGAAAAAGCCTTGCAATTAGAAATAAGATTGTGTATACTGTTACTTGCTGTGACATGATAGCTATGAAGCGAGAGGTTGCTACCACATGGTAGGTTTTCCGTGGAGCGAATGTCAAGTTAGGAAACTGACGACAAGTCACTGTACAAGTTCAGAAGACCATCTAGGGATGGGCGTGTGGAAAGATGTCTTAGGACACACACGGAGATGTGTACAGTCGCCGCTTGTCGTACTGATTGTGAGTACGAATAGGAGGAGACTTTTTTTATGGCAAATCAGGTAATGAGAATCACATTAAAAGCTTATGATCATCAGTTAGTAGATGCATCTGCAGCTAAAATCATCGACACTGTAAAGAAGAATGGAGCAACAGTAAGCGGACCGGTACCGCTTCCTACTAAGAAGGAAGTTGTTACAATCCTGCGTGCTGTTCACAAATATAAAGACTCCAGAGAACAGTTTGAGCAGAGAACACATAAGAGACTGATCGATATCGTAGCACCTACCCAGAAGACAGTAGACGCACTGTCCAGACTGGAGATGCCGGCAGGCGTTCACATCGACATCAAGATGAAAACAAAATAATTGAACGCATTGCTTTCCTAATGTAAATGCATGAGCATTTAGCTATTTATTATATGATTACCTATCCGGGTAATCCGCTATAGGAGGAAGAAAGAATGAAGAAAGCTATTTTAGCTACAAAAGTTGGAATGACGCAGATCTTCAACGATGAAGGAATGCTGATTCCTGTAACCGTATTACAGGCAGGTCCATGTGTCGTTACTCAGGTTAAGACAGAGGAGAACGACGGATATGCAGCAGTTCAGGTTGGCTTTGGCGAGATCAGAGAGAAACTGGTTAACAAGCCGGAGAAAGGCCACTTTACAAAAGCTGGCGTTGACGTAAAGAGATTCCTGAAAGAGTTCCATTTTGACAACGCAGCTGAATATGAAGTAGGACAGGAAATTAAAGCTGATATCTTTACAGCAGGTGAGCATATTGATGCAACAGCTGTTTCTAAAGGTAAAGGTTTCCAGGGCGCGATCAAGAGACACGGACAGTCCAGAGGACCTATGGCTCATGGTTCCAAGTATCATCGCCATGCAGGTTCAAATGGTGCTTGTTCTGATCCGAGCAAGGTTTTCAAAGGAAAACACATGGCTGGACATATGGGACATGAGCAGGTGACAGTTCAGAACCTTGAGATCGTACGTGTAGATGCTGAGAATAACTTACTGTTAGTTAAGGGTGCTGTTCCAGGACCTAAGAAATCTTTGGTAACAATCAAAGAGACAGTAAAGTCCTTATAATGAGAAAGGAGGAGCACACAGATGGCAAACGTAACTGTTTATAATATGGAAGGCAAAGAAGTTGGAACAATGGAGCTGAATGATGCAGTGTTTGGTGTTGAGATCAACGAGCATCTTGTTCATCTTGCAGTTGTTCGCCAGCTTGCAAATAAACGCCAGGGTACTCAGAAAGCTAAAACACGTTCTGAAGTAAGCGGCGGTGGAAGAAAACCATGGAGACAGAAAGGAACTGGTCATGCAAGACAGGGTTCCATCCGTGCAGCACAGTGGACAGGCGGCGGAATTATTTTTGCTCCTACTCCAAGAGATTATGAAGTAAAGATCAATAAGAAGGAAAGAAGAGCTGCATTAAAATCCGCTCTTACTTCCAAAGTTCAGGATAACAAGCTGATCGTTGTAGACGAGCTGAAGCTTGACCAGATCAAGACAAAAGAGATGCAGAAGGTTCTTACAAACCTGAAAGCAGAGAAAGCTCTTGTTGTTACTGCACAGGATGACAAAAATGTGATCCTTTCTGCAAGAAACATCACTGATGTACAGACTGCTACACCGGGAACAATCAATGTATACGATGTTATGAAACACGGCGCATTAGTTGTTACCAAAGACGCTGTAGCAACAATCGAGGAGGTGTACGCATAATGGCAGACATTAAGTATTACGATGTAATCCTGAAACCTGTGATTACTGAAAAGTCCATGAATGCTATGGGAGAAAAGAAGTACACATTCTTAGTACACCCGGAAGCAAATAAAACACAGATTAAAGAAGCTGTGGAGAAAATGTTTGAAGGAACAAAGGTTAAAGCTGTAAATACAATGAACCTTGACGGTAAGAAAAGACGTCGTGGTATGGTTGTTGGAAAAACAGCTAAGACTAAAAAGGCTATCGTTGCCCTTACAGAGGACAGCAAGGATATCGAGATTTTTGAAGGCCTTTAATTAACAGGTTGCGATGTTCATCGCGGATATACGCATTCAAAAGCGTGAGAACAAATTTGAAAGGAGAACTGAAATGGGAATCAAGAGTTATAACCCATATACACCGTCCAGAAGACATATGACCGGTTCTGACTTCTCTGAGATTACTGCTGCAAAGCCAGAGAAATCATTGGTTGTTTCCTTAAAGAAAAGCGCCGGCCGTAACAATCAGGGTAAAATTACTGTAAGACACCGCGGAGGCGGAAGCAGAAGAAAATATAGAATCATTGATTTCAAGAGAAGAAAAGATGGTGTTCCGGCAATTGTTAAGACTATCGAGTATGATCCGAACAGAACAGCAAATATCGCACTGATCTGCTATGCAGATGGTGAGAAAGCTTACATCCTTGCTCCGGAAGGACTGAAGGTTGGTCAGAAGATCATGAATGGTCCGGAAGCTGAGGTTCGTGTTGGTAACTGCCTTCCATTAGAGCTGATCCCGGTTGGTACTATGATTCATAACATTGAGCTTCATCCTGGAAAGGGCGGACAGATGGTTCGTTCTGCTGGTAACGGTGCTCAGTTAATGGCAAAAGAAGGAAAATATGCTACTCTTCGTCTTCCATCTGGCGAGATGAGAATGGTTCCGATCGTATGCCGTGCTACTGTAGGTGTTATCGGAAACGGAGACCACAATCTGATTAATATTGGTAAAGCAGGACGTAAACGTAACATGGGTATCAGACCTACCGTTCGTGGTTCTGTCATGAACCCTAACGACCATCCACATGGTGGTGGTGAAGGAAAGACCGGTATCGGACGTCCAGGTCCGTGTACTCCTTGGGGTAAACCGGCTCTCGGCCTGAAGACCAGAAAGAAAAACAAACAGTCCAACAAGCTCATCGTAAGAAGACGCGATGGCAAAGCTTTAACAAAATAATAAGGAGGATTAAGAATGTCTCGTTCACTGAAAAAAGGACCTTTTGCAGATGAGAGCTTACTGAAAAAGATCGATGCTTTAAATGCTGCAAATGATAAATCCGTTATTAAAACATGGTCTCGTCGTTCCACAATCTTCCCGTCCTTCGTTGGACATACAATTGCTGTCCATGACGGAAGAAAGCATGTTCCGGTATACGTTACAGAGGACATGGTAGGACACAAGCTTGGCGAGTTCGTGGCTACAAGAACTTACAGAGGACACGGTAAAGACGAAAAGAAATCCGGCGTTCGCTAGTTAGCACATACAATGTGTTATTCACCTGGACACTTAATGAACCGTAAGGCGATTTAAGTGACCAAGGTGTTCTGATATAAGATGTATATTGAATAAGACGAAAGGAGGCACTTAAAAATGGCAAAGGGACATAGAAGCCAGATTAAGAGAGCCAGAAATGAGAGTAATAGAGAGACAAGGCCGTCTGCAAAATTATCTTATGCAAGAATTTCTGTTCAGAAAGCCTGCTACGTATTAGATGCAATCCGTGGCAAAGATGTGCAGACAGCACTTGGAATCCTGACATATAATCCGAGATACGCTTCCAGCGTTGTAAAGAAGCTGCTTGAGTCAGCTGTTGCAAATGCTGAGAATAACAACGGAATGAACGCAGACAACCTCTATGTTGCAGCGTGCTTTGCAAACAAAGGACCTACAATGAAGAGAATTCAGCCGAGAGCACAGGGTAGGGCTTACAGAATCGAGAAGAGAACAAGCCATATCACCATCGTGCTGGATGAAAGATAAGGAGGAAAAACATGGGACAGAAAGTTAACCCACATGGCCTTAGAGTCGGTGTTATCAAAGATTGGGATTCAAGATGGTATGCTGAAGGCGAATTCGCAGACTATCTGGTAGAAGATTACAATATCAGATCTTTCCTGAAAAAGAAATTATACAGCGCAGGTGTTTCCAAGATTGAGATCGAGAGAGCATCTGACAGAGTAAAGATCATCATCTATACAGCAAAACCTGGTATCGTTATCGGTAAAGGCGGAGCTGAGATCGAGAAAGTTAAAGCAGAGCTTGCTAAATACACAACAAAGAAATTAATCGTTGACATCAAAGAGGTTAAGAGACCTGACAGAGATGCTCAGTTAGTAGCAGAGAACATTGCATTACAGCTTGAGAACCGTATCTCCTTCAGACGTGCAATGAAATCTACAATGCAGAGAACTATGAAGACCGGAGCAAAAGGTATCAAAACATCCGTATCCGGACGTCTTGGCGGTGCTGATATGGCTCGTACAGAGTTCTACAGCGAAGGTACTATTCCGCTTCAGACACTTCGTGCAGATATTGATTATGGTTTTGCGGAAGCTGACACCACCTACGGAAAAGTGGGCGTAAAGGCTTGGGTTTACAACGGTGAGGTACTTCCGACTAAAGGAACTAAGGAAGGGAGCGATAAATAATGTTAATGCCAAAAAGAGTAAAACGTCGTAAACAATTCCGTGGCTCCATGAGAGGCAAAGCACTTAGAGGCAACCAGATCAATTACGGTGATTTCGGCCTTGTTGCTACAGAGCCTTGCTGGATCAGATCAAATCAGATCGAGGCAGCCCGTGTTGCTATGACTCGTTATATCAAACGTGGTGGTAAAGTTTGGATCAAGATTTTCCCAGACAAACCGGTAACAGCAAAACCGGCAGAAACTCGTATGGGTTCCGGAAAAGGTGCTCTGGAGTACTGGGTTGCAGTTGTTAAGCCAGGTCGTGTAATGTTCGAGATCGCAGGTGTATCCGAGGATATCGCTCGTGAGGCGTTGCGTCTTGCAATGCACAAGTTACCATGCAAATGTAAAATAGTTTCTCGTGCAGAGTTAGAAGGCGGTGATAACAGTGAAAATTGATAAATTCGTAGAAGATTTAAGAACAAAATCAGCTTCTGAATTAAATGAAGAATTAGTAGCTGCTAAGAAAGAACTTTTCAATCTGAGATTTCAGAATGCAACAAATCAATTAGACAATACCGGACGAATCAAAGAGGTTCGCAGAAATATTGCCAGAATCCAGACAGTAATCACTGAGCAGGCTAACGCTTCCAAATAGTGAATATAGGAGGAAACAATCGTGGAAAGAAATCTGAGAAAAACCCGTGTGGGTAAGGTTGTCAGCAATAAGATGGACAAGACCATTGTAGTTGCTATTGAAGACCATGTAAAACATCCTCTTTACAAAAAAATCGTGAAGAGAACATATAAATTAAAGGCTCATGATGAAAATAATGAGTGCAATATTGGTGATACCGTTAAAGTAATGGAGACCAGACCGTTGTCCAAGGACAAAAGATGGAGACTGGTTGAGATTGTAGAGAAAGTGAAATAAGGAGGAAGACCAGTATGATTCAGCAGGAAACAAGACTGAAAGTTGCCGACAACACTGGTGCAAAAGAAATCCTTTGTATTCGTGTTATGGGTGGCTCTACAAGAAGATATGCAAACATTGGCGATACTATCGTTGCTACTGTCAAAGATGCAACACCAGGCGGCGTTGTTAAGAAAGGTGATGTAGTAAAGGCAGTTGTAGTTAGAACAAAGAAGGGCGCTCGTCGTAAAGATGGATCCTATATCCGTTTCGATGAAAATGCTGCCGTAATCATTAAAGACGACTTAACTCCGAGAGGAACACGTATCTTTGGACCAGTTGCCAGAGAACTTCGTGAGAAGAAATTCATGAAGATCGTTTCCTTAGCTCCGGAAGTATTATAGGAGGGTGCCTAATGTCAGCTATGAAAATTAAAAAAGGCGATACTGTTACAGTAATCGCTGGAAAAGATAAAGGTAAAGAAGGAAAAGTTCTTGCAGTAAATGCAAAGAACAGCACAGTTCTTGTTGAGAACGTAAATGTTGTTACAAAGCATACCAAACCGTCTGCTGCAAACCAGCAGGGTGGAATCGTTACAAAGGAAGCTCCTCTTCACATCTCCAATGTTATGTTACTTGTTGATGGAAAAGCTACCAGAGTAGGTTTCCAGATGAACGGAGACAAAAAAGTTCGTGTTGCTAAAGCAACCGGTAAAGTAATTGATGATTAATTGAGAGAGGAGGCAGACATAAGTGAGTAGATTAAAAGAGCTTTACAAAAATGAGATCATGGATGCCATGACCAAAAAATTCGGATACAAAAATGTTATGGAAGTGCCAAAACTCGAGAAAATCGTCATTAACATGGGTGTTGGTGAAGCAAAAGAAAACGCAAAACTTCTTGACGCTGCAATCGCTGATATGGAACTGATCACAGGTCAGAAAGCAATTGCAACAAAAGCTAAGAAATCCGTTGCTAACTTCAAGATCAGAGAAGGAATGCCTATCGGATGTAAGGTTACATTAAGAGGAGAAAAGATGTATGAGTTCGCTGATCGTCTTATCAATCTTGCTCTTCCGCGTGTACGTGACTTCCGTGGTGTTAATCCTAATGCTTTCGACGGCAGAGGAAACTATGCACTGGGTATTAAAGAGCAGCTGATCTTCCCTGAGGTAGAGTATGATAAGGTTGATAAAGTAAGAGGTATGGACGTTATCTTCGTTACCACAGCTAAGACAGATGAAGAAGCCCGCGAATTACTGACATTATTCAATATGCCGTTTGCAAAGTAATTGATAGGAGGAAAGATTCATGGCTAAAACAGCAATGAAAATCAAACAGCAGCGTGGATCCAAATTCTCTACTAGAGAGTACAACCGTTGCAAAATTTGTGGACGTCCACATGCATATTTAAGAAAATACGGAATCTGCAGAATCTGCTTCCGTGAGTTAGCTTACAAGGGTCAGATCCCGGGAGTTAAGAAAGCTAGCTGGTAGGCTGATAGCAACTTAATGAATGCAAGCCATTAGGCGCTGCATGAATTTAGTGCGAAGTCCATCCCGAATCTTAATGAATGCAGGCCATCAGGCACTGCATGAATTTAGCTGAGGGATGCTGATATTTTGGTAACACGTAAATTATTAAAATATATCTAAGACATGTAAAGTCTGAATGAGGAGGAAACTTACATGACAATGAGCGATCCAATCGCAGATATGCTTACAAGAATTCGTAATGCTAATACTGCAAAACATGACACAGTAGACGTTCCGGCATCTAAAATGAAAATTGCAATCGCAAATATTCTTTTAGATGAGGGATATATCACAAAGTATGATTTAGTTGAGGATGGAGCAAGCAAGACAATCCATATCACACTGAAATACGGTGAAGACAAAAACGAGAAGATCATTACTGGTTTAAAGAGAATCTCCAAACCAGGTCTTCGTGTGTATGCTGGTAAAGATGAGCTTCCAAAGGTTCTTGGTGGACTTGGTGTAGCAATCATCTCTACAAACAAGGGCGTTATCACAGATAAAGAAGCTCGTAAACAGCAGGTAGGCGGCGAGGTACTGGCATTCGTTTGGTAAGCAGGTAAGCTTACACTGATGCACACCAAAGACGCAGCACTGAAAACAGAGGGGATACAGTTTCCCCTCCGATAATCTAAGTAAGGAGGACACACAGTATGTCACGAATCGGTAGACTTCCAGTTGCTATCCCGGCAGGAGTTGAGGTATCTATTGCTGAGGGTAATGTAGTAACTGTAAAGGGACCAAAAGGAACACTTGAAAGAGCGCTTCCTACAGAAATGGAAATCAAAGTTGAAGATGGTCATGTAGTAGTAGCAAGACCAAATGATCTTAAGAAGATGAAATCCCTTCATGGATTGACCAGAAGCCTTATCCACAACATGGTAGTCGGAGTAAGCGAAGGCTATTCCAAAACACTTGAAGTAAACGGTGTTGGTTATAAAGCAGCAAAACAGGGTAAAAAGCTTGTATTAAGCCTTGGATATTCTCACCCAGTTGAAATGGAAGATCCGGATGGTATTGAGACAAAAGTTGAAGACAACAAGATCGTCGTATCCGGTATCAGCAAAGAGAAGGTTGGACAGTTTGCGGCTGAAATCAGAGATAAGAGAAGACCTGAGCCATATAAGGGCAAAGGTATTAAGTATTCTGATGAAGTTATCAGACGTAAAGTTGGTAAGACTGGTAAGAAATAATTAAGGAGAGTGAGAAAATGATTAATAAAGCATCTAGGGCGGAAATTCGTCAGAATAAGCATAGAAGATTACGTCATCATTTAAACGGCACTGCTACGACTCCTCGTCTTGCAGTATTTCGTTCAAACAAGCATATGTATGCACAGATTATCGATGACACTGTTGGCAAGACTTTAGTATCTGCTTCTACTCTTCAGAAAGATGTAAAAGCACAGCTTGAGAACACAGACGATGTAGCAGCTGCAGCAGCTCTTGGTACCGTGATCGGTAAAAAGGCTTTGGAAGCTGGCATCGAAAGCGTAGTTTTTGACAGAGGCGGTTACATTTACCATGGTAAAGTAAAAGCATTGGCAGAGGCAGCAAGAGAAGCTGGACTGAAATTCTAAAAGGAGGAGCGAAAACACATGAAACGTAATCTTATTGATGCTAGTCAGTTAGAATTAGAAGATAAAGTAGTGTCAATCAAGCGTGTTACAAAGGTTGTTAAAGGTGGTCGTAACTTCCGTTTCACAGCTTTAGTTGTTGTCGGTGACGGCAATGGACACGTTGGCGCAGGTTTAGGAAAAGCAGCCGAGATTCCTGAAGCAATCCGCAAAGGAAAAGAGGATGCAATGAAGAAATTAGTTACAGTTGCCAGAGATGAGAATGGTTCTATTACCCATGATTTTGTAGGAAACTACGGAAGCGCACAGATGCTTCTGAAGAGAGCTCCGGAAGGTACTGGAGTTATCGCTGGTGGTCCTGCACGTGCGGTAATCGAGTTAGCAGGTATTAAAAATATCCGTACAAAATGTATGGGATCCAGAAATAAACAGAATGTTGTTCTTGCTACCATCGAAGGCTTAAGACAGTTAAAGACTCCGGAAGAAGTTGCTAAACTTCGCGGTAAATCTGTTGATGAGATTCTGGCTTAAGGAGGAATACGAAAATGGCAAACACATTAAAAGTTACATTAGTAAAATCTCCTATTGGCGCAGTTCCGAAGCACAAACTGACTGTTAAGGCTATGGGTCTTACAAAGATGCATAAAACAGTTGAGATGCCGGATAATGCTGCAACCAGAGGAATGATTCAGCAGGTACAGCACCTGGTTAAAGTAGAAGAAGCATAATAGTTAAAAGAGTTGAATACTAAAAGGAGGTGCCAATATGGAATTATCAAACTTAAGACCAGCTGATGGTTCTAAGCATAGCGATAACTTCAGAAGAGGCCGTGGACATGGTTCAGGAAACGGCAAAACAGCCGGAAAAGGCCATAAAGGACAGTTAGCACGTTCCGGACATAAGAAACCGGGATTTGAAGGTGGACAGATGCCTTTATACAGACGTCTGCCAAAGAGAGGATTCACAAACAGAAATTCTAAAGAGATTATTGCAATCAATGTTGACATTCTGAACCGTTTTGAGGATGGTGCAGAAGTAACTGTTGAGAGTTTACTTGAAAGCAGAGCAATTTCCAAAGCAGGAGATGGAGTTAAGATCCTTGGAAATGGCGAGTTGACAAAGAAACTTAATGTCAAAGTAAATGCTGTCAGCGAGACTGCAAAAGCAAAAATCGAAGCTGCTGGTGGTACCGTCGAGGTGATCTAATGTTAGAAAATCTGAAAAATATTTTCAGAGTTAAAGAAATGCGGCGTAAACTTCTCTATGTACTGTGGATGATTCTTGTGATCCGTATTGGATCACAGCTCCCAGTACCTGGAGTTGACAGTGATTTCTTTAAGGACTGGTTTAAACAGAATACCGGCGATGCATTCAATTTCTTTGATGCATTTACCGGTGGTTCCTTTACTCAGATGTCGATCTTTGCATTGAACATTACACCGTACATTACTTCTTCCATTATCATGCAGCTGCTTACCATTGCCATTCCGGCATTGGAAGAGATGCAGAGAGATGGTGAAGAAGGAAGGAAAAAGATCACAGCGATCACCCGTTATGTAACGGTTGGTCTTGCTCTGTTTGAGTCAATTGCCATGGCAATCGGATTCGGACGTCAGGGTCTTATTCCGAACATGACCTTCTTCAAAGGATTTACAGTTGTTGTGTGTCTGACAGCTGGTTCAGCAATGCTTATGTGGATTGGCGAGCGTATTACTGAGAAGGGCGTTGGAAATGGTATTTCTATCGTGCTTACTGTTAATATCGTATCCCGTGTCCCAAGTGATCTGACAGTTCTGTATGAGAACTTTATCAAAGGTAAGACTATCGCAAAAGGAATGCTTGCCGGATTGATCATTGCAGCGATCATTATCGCAATGGTTGTTTTCGTTCTGATCCTGAACGGTGCAGAGAGAAGAATTCCTGTACAGTATTCCAGGAAGATGGTTGGAAGAAAGCTTATGGGCGGACAGACGACCAATATTCCTTTGAAGGTTAATACAGCAGGTGTAATCCCTGTTATTTTTGCTTCTTCTATTATGTCCTTCCCAGGTGTGATCGCCCAGATGGCAGGAAAGGCAAATAGTACAGGTATTGGCGGTGAGATCCTTCGTGGTCTTTCTTCCAACAACTGGTGTAATCCAAGCCAGCTTCAGTATACCTGGGGACTGGTAGTGTACATCTTACTTTGTGTATTCTTTGCATATTTCTATACTTCCATTACCTTTAATCCACTGGAAGTAGCAGACAATATCAAGAAACAGGGTGGTTTTATCCCAGGTATCAGACCTGGTAAGCCTACGTCTGATTATCTGACCAAAATCCTGAATTATATAATCTTTATTGGTGTAGTTGGCCTTATTATTGTGGCAGTTATTCCGTTCTTCTTTAACGGTGTATTTGGAGCAAATGTTTCTTTTGGTGGTACATCTATCATCATTATCGTAGGAGTTATCCTTGAAACTGTGAAACAGATCGAGTCCCAGATGCTTGTCCGCAATTACAAGGGCTTCCTGAACGAATAAAGCCATGATAAGGTTGCGGTGCTATTTTGCATCGCAGCCTTGCTTAAAATAAGGAAACCTATAATAATCCCATAGTAATTCCATGCAGGAGGTATTTTATGAGAATCGTTATGTTAGGAGCGCCGGGAGCCGGCAAGGGTACACAGGCCAAGAAGATTGCTGCAAAATATGGTATTCCCCATATTTCTACAGGCGATATTTTCCGTGCAAACATCAAAAACGGGACGGAACTTGGCAAAAAAGCAAAAACATATATGGATCAGGGGCTTTTAGTACCGGACGAGCTTACATGCGACCTTGTTGTAGACAGGATCCAGCAGTCAGATGCAGAAAATGGTTATGTTCTTGATGGATTTCCAAGAACAATTCCACAGGCAGAGTGTCTGACAAAAGCACTTGATAAACTGGGAAGCAAGATCGATTATGCAATTGATGTAGATGTTCCGGATGAAAACATTGTAAGACGTATGGGTGGAAGACGTGCCTGCCTGAAATGCGGTGCAACTTATCATGTTGTTTATGCATCACCAAAGACAGAAGGTGTATGCGATGCATGTGGAGAAGATCTGGTTCTTCGTGATGACGACAAGCCAGAGACTGTGCAGAAGCGTCTGAATGTGTACCATGAACAGACACAGCCACTGATTGATTATTATACAAACCAGGGTGTTTTAAAGACAGTAGATGGAACCAGGGACCTTGAAGAGGTATTTGGGGATATCGTGACTATTCTTGGTGAATAAAACGGGGAAAACAAATGTCAGTTACTATAAAAACAGAGCATGAAATCCAACTTATGAGGGAATCCGGACATCTTCTTGAAAAGGTGCATGATGGACTGATCCCTTATATTAAACCTGGAATTACAACAAAGGAACTGGATCATATCGGCGAAGAAATGATTCGTTCACTGGGATGTATTCCAAACTTTTTAAATTATGGAGGTTTTCCAGGATCTTTCTGTATCAGCCTGAATGACGAGGTTGTTCATGGGATTCCTTCGGAGGAGAAGGTTATAAGGGATGGTGATCTGGTGAAGATCGATGCCGGATTGATTTACAAAGGATACCATTCAGATGCAGCGCGTACCTATGCAGTGGGCGAAGTATCCCAGGAGGCAAGGCAGCTGATGGATGTGACCAGGCAGTCCTTCTTCGAGGGAATTAAGTATGCGAAAGCAGGAAATCATCTTAATGACATATCAAAGGCAATTGGGGCATATGCGGCAAAATACCATTATGGTATTGTCCGTGACCTGGTTGGCCATGGGATTGGCACACATCTTCACGAAGATCCGCAAATCCCTAATTTCCCGCAGAAACGCAGAGGCGTTAAGCTAATACCAGGGATGACACTTGCTATTGAGCCAATGATCAATCTGGGGCGTCCGGATGTAGTATGGCTGGATGATGAGTGGACTGTTGTAACAATGGATGGTTCTCTTTCAGCTCATTATGAGAATACGATCCTGATCACAGATGGTGAACCGGAGATTCTGACGCTTACTAAATAATTGAAATATTCGTACCTGTGAGGGTATTCTACAGGTACAAATACTCGTTTTCAGATGACAGACACAGGAGGTTAATCAATGTCAAAAGCAGATGTTATTGAAGTGGAAGGAACTGTTCTGGAAAAACTTCCAAATGCAATGTTTAAGGTTGAACTGGAGAATAAACATGTGGTTCTTGCACATATCAGCGGAAAGCTGCGCATGAACTTCATCCGTATTCTTCCGGGAGATAAAGTAACGATTGAACTTTCACCATATGATTTGTCCAAGGGCAGGATCATCTGGAGAGATAAATAAGATCCGTTTTAAGCTTGCAAACAAAGGCTGCTGTATTTATTCCTATCATAGGAGTGCTACAGCAGCTTTTTTACGCCCGGGTTTAGCGCAGCGGTACATAGCCAGGGCAGCTCCTGGAAGACCAAAGATCATGAATATAAATTCACCTGAAAAATACCGTGTAGCATCTGCACTGAAATGGGTGATATTAGTAGCATCCGCCAGCTGGGCAAAGAAAATATTCTGTCCACCGGAAACCAGCTGTCCTGCCACATAGGAGGAACCATAGCGATGGGAAGCATGAAGCTTCGCCCAATCCTTTGCAGTACACCGAATATTTTATCTTTCATCAGGATTTCCTCCGGAAATAGTTTTTTAGATACATGAATGGACATCATTTATTTCTGATTATTATTAAGAAAAAAACAAAAATATACTTGCTTTTTGGAAATAATGATGTTAGAATACACTTTGTACGCATGTATAGTCTTTGTATACGTGCGCCCATACTGCAGATTTTAATGCTATATTTTACGGAAGGAGGATTTCCAAGTGAAAGTAAGATCATCTGTAAAACCGATCTGCGAAAAATGCAAGGTCATTAAAAGAAAAGGATCTATCAGAATTATCTGTGAGAATCCAAAACACAAACAGCGTCAGGGTTGATGCCTGGATTGTGTGGTATGCGGCTGCAGTTGAGACACCCGGACAGGTTGTCAGGACTGATGAAATAATGAACTATTCATGTATTGCCTAATACCGAGAGGCGACGTTGGCCCGTTGGCCGCAACAAATCGGAAAGGCCGCAACACGCCAAAGCGGCTGGGTGTATTACCGAGGCACCCCAATTAGGAATGAAGGAGAAGGCAGCGTACAGATGCACCCCATTTCACCTTGTAGAAATACAAGTGGTGTACAGGACGAAAGGCTTTCAGTAAAAGAAAATGGAGGAAACAGTACATGGCTCGTATAGCTGGTGTAGACTTACCAAGAGAGAAAAGAATTGAGATCGGCCTTACCTATATTTATGGTATCGGCAGAGCAAGTGCAGACAAGATCCTTGCACAGGCAGGTGTTAATCCTGACACACGTGTCAGAGACCTGACAGACGAGGATGTTAAGAAAATCAGTGCTGTCATTGATGAAACAATGATGGTAGAAGGAGATCTTCGTAGAGAAATCGCCCTCAACATTAAGAGACTGCAGGAAATCGGATGCTACAGAGGTATCCGTCATCGTAAAGGACTTCCGGTTCGTGGACAGAAGACTAAGACAAATGCCAGAACACGTAAAGGTCCGAAGAGAACAGTAGCAAATAAGAAGAAATAATACCTTATAAATAATTAATCGAAAAAGGAAAGCGTAGGTTAGTTTTAAAATGGCAAAAACAACGAAAAGAACGGTAACAAAACGTCGTGTCAAGAAAAACGTTGAACATGGACAGGCACATATTCAGTCATCCTTCAATAACACAATCGTTACACTGACTGACAGCGAAGGAAATGCTCTTTCCTGGGCAAGTGCTGGTGGTCTTGGATTTAGAGGTTCAAGGAAATCTACCCCTTATGCAGCACAGATGGCTGCTGAGACAGCTACAAAAGCTGCTTTGATTCATGGATTAAAAACTGTAGACGTTATGGTAAAAGGACCTGGTTCAGGCCGTGAGGCAGCTATCCGTGCCCTTCAGGCATGCGGTCTTGAAGTAACAAGCATCCGTGACGTAACACCGGTTCCTCACAATGGATGTCGTCCACCAAAACGCAGAAGAGTTTAATTTAGGAGGTAAGCCACAATGGCAGTAGATAGAACACCGGTCCTGAAGAGATGCAGATCTCTTGGCCTTGACCCGATTTATTTAGGAATTGATAAGAAATCCACAAGACAGTTAAAACGTGCTAACCGTAAATTATCTGAGTACGGTATGCAGTTAAGAGAAAAACAGAAAGCAAAATTCATTTACGGCGTACTTGAGAAACCTTTCCGTAACTACTACAAGAAAGCCGACAGAATGAAAGGTCAGACAGGTGAGAACCTGATGATCATGCTTGAGACAAGACTTGACAATGTAATCTTCCGTATGGGCTTTGCCAGAACAAGAAGAGAAGCTCGTCAGATCGTAGATCACAAGCATGTACTGGTAAATGGCAAATGTGTAAACATTCCGTCTTACCTGATCAAAGCTGGTGATACAGTTGAAATCAAAGAAAGCTGCAAAGGCTCAGAGAGATACAAAGGTATTCTGGAGATCACAGGCGGAAGACTTGTTCCGAACTGGCTGGATGTTGACCAGGAGAACTTAAAAGGCGTTGTTAAAGAGCTTCCTACAAGAGAAGAGATCGACGTTCCTGTAGAAGAGATGCTTATCGTCGAGTTGTATTCCAGATAAGCCCTTTGAATCATAAATACCCTCAAATGTTGATTAAACCCAGAAGGAGGGAACATTAAAGTGTTTGATTTCAATAAACCTAAAATCGAAATCACCGAAAAATCCGAGAAATTTGGAAGATTCGTGGTAGAGCCTCTTGAAAGAGGATATGGTACTACACTTGGCAATTCACTTCGGAGAATCATGCTGTCCTCCCTGCCGGGAGCCGCAGTAAGCCAGGTTAAGATCGAAGGCGTGCTTCATGAGTTCAGCTCCATTCCTGGAGTTAAAGAAGACGTTACTGAGATCATCATGAATCTGAAAAGCCTTGCCATCAAGAATAACAGTACTGACAACGAGCCAAAGACCGCATACATTGAGTGTGAGGGCAAGGGGGTAGTAACTGCTGCTGATATTCAGGCTGATCAGGACATTGAGATCATGAATCCAGATCAGGTTATCGCTACACTGAACGGTGGAAAAGACTGCAGACTGGCAATGGAGCTTACCATTACCAAAGGCCGCGGTTATGTAAGTGCTGACAAAGGCAAGACAGATGACATGCCTATCGGTGTGATCGCTGTAGATGCTATCTACACTCCTGTAGACAGAGTCAACATGACTGTTCAGAATACCCGAGTTGGTCAGGTTACAGATTTCGATAAACTTACATTAGATGTATACACAAATGGAACACTGGATCCGGATGAGGCTGTCAGCCTTGCTGCTAAGGTGTTAAGTGAGCATTTAAGCCTTTTCATTGACCTTTCCGAGAATGCAAGAACCGCAGAAGTCATGATCGAGAAAGAAGATAATGAGAAAGAAAAAGTTCTTGAGATGAGCATTGATGAGCTTGAACTTTCCGTCCGCTCCTACAATTGCTTGAAGAGAGCCGGTATTAATACTGTTGAAGAGCTTTGCAACAAAACTTCCGATGATATGATGAAGGTTCGTAATCTGGGTCGTAAGTCACTGGAAGAGGTACTTGCAAAACTGAAAGAACTTGGTCTGCAGCTTCAGCCTACTGAGGAATAAGCAGCCAGGACACATGCAATGATAATTACAGTGGGATGCCAAAGCAGCGGTACAGTAAGACCGAACAAGCATGTACCGCTGTCCCACAGATGGAGGAAAATAACATGGCAAAATATAGAAAATTAAGCAGAACATCTGATCAGAGAAAAGCACTCCTCAGAAGCCAGGTAACAAGTCTTTTATACCATGGAAAGATCGTTACCACTGAAGCAAAAGCTAAAGAGGTTCGTAAGATCGCTGAGAGCATGATCGCTATGGCTGTTCGTGAGAGAGATAACTTCGAGACAGTTACTGTAACTGCTAAAGTTGCAAGAAAAGATGCTGAAGGCAAAAGAGTCAAAGAAGTTGTAGACGGCAAGAAGAAAACCGTATACGATGAAGTTCAGAAAGAGATCAAGAAAGATTCTCCTTCCAGACTGCATGCTCGTCGCCAGATGCTGAAAGTATTCTATCCTGTAAAAGAGGTTCCGGTAAAAGCTGCTGGAAGAAAGAAAAACACAAAGGATATTGATCTTGTTAAGAAAATGTTTGAAGAGATCGCTCCTAAGTATGCTAACCGTAACGGCGGTTACACAAGAATCGTAAAGATCGGCCAGCGTAAAGGTGATGGCGCTATGGAAGTTCTGCTGGAGCTTGTTTAATTTACCATATTGAATTGTGAACTGCTGCAAGACTGCAGGTATTTAGCCTGTTGTTCCTGCAGCAGTTTTTTTGTGTAACAGAATATTACTCTGTAATGAGTTATTGTTCATGTTGTTCAAAAAAACTGTAATGTTGTATTACACAAAAAGAAATTGCGGTCTGTACTTTTTAAATGGAAAAGGGTATACTATAACGGAATATAGAAAGAGAAAGGGTAAACAAGAGAAACCAATGAATATAAGAACACTTGCAGCCATCTGGGCGGCAAAATTTGCCGGATTTGCATGTAAAAAACTTGGCAGACAGGGTGTGACATGGGCTGGAAAAATAGCTCTTCGGATCTCACCCCATATCCTGAAAGAGCTTTCTTCCCAGGTGAGGAAAGAGATTTTTGTAACATGCGGAACCAACGGCAAAACAACCACTAACAATATGCTTTGTGCAGCACTGGAAGCAGAAGGACAAAAGGTTGTATGTAATCATACAGGTTCCAACATGCTCAACGGTGTTGTGGCAGCATTTGTACTGTCAGCAGGGTTAAATGGGCGTTTGGATGCAGACTATGCATGTATAGAGGTGGATGAAGCTTCTACCAGACATGTTTTCCCGCATCTTCAGCCTGATTATATGGTGATGACGAATCTTTTCAGGGATCAGCTGGACCGGTATGGAGAGATTGATATTACCATGAATATTCTGGAGGAGATGATCCGTAAGGTTCCTAAGATGAAGGTGATCGTAAACGGTGATGATGCGCTGTCAGCATATCTGGCCATGGACTGTGGAAATCCATATATTACCTATGGTATCAGCAAACAGGTTCTTAAAAATGATACCAATGAGATCCGCGAAGGAAGATTCTGCAAAAGATGTGGGGAACGTCTTCAGTACAGTTTTTATCATTACAGCCAGTTAGGTGATTACAAATGTCCCGGATGTGGTTTTACCAGACCTGCCCTGGACTATGATGCTACAGATGTAAAGGTGGCAGACCAGCTGTCTTTCCAAGTGGAAGGACGTAGGCTGGTGGCTAATTATCGTGGATTTTATAATGTATATAATATACTTGCTGCATATGCAGGAGTGCGGACTGCCGGTTACAGTGCCGATCATTTTCAGGATATGCTGAATAAGTTTAATCCGGAAAACGGCAGAATGGAGCAGTTCAGGATCAGGGGCTGCAGTGTTACATTGAACCTTGCCAAGAATCCGGCCGGCTTTAATCAGAATATTTCGGCAGTGATGCAGGATACAGCTCCTAAGGATATTATTATTACCATCAATGACAATGCACAGGATGGCAGGGATATTTCCTGGCTGTGGGATGTGGATTTTGACCGGCTGATGGATCCTTCGGTTAAGTCAATCACAGTCAGCGGTATCCGGTGTCAGGATATGCGCCTGCGTCTGAAGTATGTGGATATCCCCTCTATGCTGGAGGCTGATGTGGAAAAGGCAATTCGTGCAAGGGTGGAGGATGGAGTATCCAATCTTTATGTGCTTGTGAATTACACAGCCTTATTCGGCACAAGAAATATTCTGAAAAGGATGGAGGGAGAGAAGGAATGAAAATCACTATTGGACATTTATACCCGGATCTTCTGAATCTGTATGGTGACAGAGGGAATATTCAGTGCCTGATGAAACGATGTCAGTGGCGTGGGATTGAGGCAGAGACCATCCCTTTTGAACTTGGGGATCAGATTGATTTCTCCAGGCTGGATATTGTGCTCCTGGGCGGCGGATCTGACAGGGAACAGATGCTTGTATGTGAAAAATTAAAGGAGATTCAGGCGGATTTTAAAGCGTATGTGGAAAAGGGCGGTGTGGTGATCGCTATCTGCGGTGGATATCAGCTTCTTGGAAAATATTACAAAACAGACCAGGGAACCATTACAGGACTTGACCTGGTAGACCTTTATACAGAGCAGGAAGATGGCCGTCTGATCAGCAATATCGTGCTTAAAAGCGATTTATTTGATATGCCTGTAGTCGGATTTGAGAATCATGGCGGAAGGACTTTTATAGGTGAAAATAAGCCTCTTGGCAAGGTGCTGTACGGCTCTGGAAATGATGGGAAAACAGGCTATGAAGGAGTAGTATACAAGAACGTGATCGGTACTTATCTTCATGGACCGCTTCTTCCCAAGAATCCCCAGCTTGCAGACTGGCTGATTGCCCGTGCCCTTGAACAGAAGTATCATAAGCCAGTAGAACTGTCCCTTCTTGATGACAGTCAGGAGGCAGAGGCAAATGCATATGTGTACCACAGGTTTGTTAAAAGCGGCCAGGCAGAGGAGTAAAAGACATGGCAAAGTCATATAATCAAAAGGGAAAGATCTTATATCTTGAAAGGATCCTGCAAGGTACAGGGGAAAATCATACAGTGTCTATGCAGGAGATTTTGGACGAATTAACAGAACAGGGTATATCTGCAGAGAGAAAAAGCATTTATGATGATATGGAAGTGCTCCGTTTGTTTGGAATGGATATCCGGTACAAACGAGGAAAATCAGGTGGTTATTATTTGGCAGGAAAAGCAAACGGGCAGGCATCAGCAAACGAACAGGGAACCGTGGACGGGCAGTGTGCAGTAAAAGAGCAAAGAGAAGCTGAACCTGTTCGGGTTATTGAAAGAAAGCAATTTCAGAAAGAGGAAAAGCAGATCAAGCTTTTATGTGAGGAAGCGGCGCGTCCTCAAGTTCAGCGCTGGTTTGGTCCTCAGGTTCAGTATAAAGAAAAAGAGTTCGGTTATTTTACTGCAGTGGTACAGACTGCAGAGGATCCGGAATTTTACGGATGGCTGACCCGTATGGGGAAAAGCGTACATATCGCAAAGCCTAAAAAGGCAGGGCAGGCATACAGGGACTATTTGAAAAGTCTGGCAAGAGAGTATAAAGGCATATAAGAAAGAGGAATGTGTTATGATTAATAAAACTGCAGGAAAAGCATTGTTATTAAGTGTGGCAGCATTTTCGGTTATGATGACAGGATGCGGTTCTAATAAGGCCACAGAGGCTGCCAATGAAAGTGTGGAAACTGAAAAGGAAGGAAAAGGTGACAGCGAGGCGGCGGTTACTGAAGTACCTAAGAAAGAGGAAGCGGATGCAAAAGAGCCAGAGGAAGAAGAGCCGGCAACGATAGTAGGGGTTCTTTTTTCTACAGACCGGCAGGATGAAAGGCATACATTAGAAGAAGAAGAGCTTCTTCAACAGCTTGAAAATGCAGGGTATGAGCCAAAAGCTTATTATGCAGAGAATGATACGGATACCCAGATCAACCAGATCCGCCAGGCAAAAGAAGAAGCAGCCGCTTTGGTGATTTCCCCTGTAGACGAATATTCTCTTACAGAGGTGTTGGAAGAGATAAAGCAGGATTCAGATCCGATACCAGTATTTGCCTATGATAAGCTGATCCGTGATACTGATGCAGTCAATTATTATGTTACCTTTAATACAAGAAAAGCAGGGAATGAAGCTGGGGATACCATTATAAAAAATGCAGAGCTGGAAAAGGCAAGAGAAAATAAGGAATCAAAAACCATCGAATTTCTTATGGGCTCTCCAGATGATGGAGGAGCACTGTTTTTCTATAATGGTCTGATGGAAAGCCTGCAGGAGTATCTGGATGATGGTACACTGGTATGCAGTTCCCAGAAATCTTCGTTTGATGATTCTGCTATAATGAGATGGAGCGAGGACAGTGCCAGATCCAGATTTGAAGAGATTATAAAAGAGAATTACCAGGAAGAGGGAACCCCGGATATCATCTGTACAGCCTATGATGGATTTGCCAGTCAGGTAATACAGGTACTGAAGGAAGAAGGAATCTCCCAGGAAGCCTGGCCAATGATCACCGGTGTAGGTGCGGAAGCTGATTCTGTAAAGGAAATTGCCTTGGATCAGCAGGATTTTACTTTGTTCCTGGATGGAAGGGAGCTGGCAAAGGCCTGCGCAGATATGGTGGATACTTATCTTAAGGGAGATAAGCCGGAGGTGAATGACTATGAGCAGTATGATAATGGAAAGAAGATCATAGGTACTTATACTTGTGAGGCACAGGTGATTGACAAGGATAATTACCAGATCCTTGTAGATAATGGTTTTTATATGAAATCTCAGATCGTTCCAGATCCAACTGCAACGCCGGCACCAACCGAAAGCCCGGCGCCAACCGAAAGCCCGGCACCAACCGAAAGCCCGGCGCCAACCGAAAGCCCGGCACCAACCGAAAGTCCGGCACCAACCGAAAGCCCGGCACCAACCGAAAGCCCGGCGCCAACCGAAAGCCCGGCGCCAACCGAAAATCCCACGCCAACCAAAACACTGACCTCAACCAAAACACCTGCAGCAACAAAGGAAGAAAGTTCAGGAAAGGATTGAACTTCTTTGAAGAATAGCGTATCATGATATTAATTTACAATACGCCCAGAAAAAAGGAGAAAAAACATGAAGCTTTTAAAAGACCGTATTCTTAAGGATGGAGTTGTGAAGCCTGGAAGTATTCTTAAGGTAGACAGTTTCCTGAACCATCAAATGGATATTGATCTGATCAATGAGATCGGAAAGGAGTTTAAGGCGCGGTTTGCTGACTGCCCGATTACAAAGATCCTTACTATTGAGGCTTCAGGCATTGGGATCGCCTGTATTGCAGCACAGTATTTCCATGTACCGGTAGTATTTGCCAAGAAAGCACAGAGCGTTAATCTGGATGGGGAGATGTATACTACAAAGGTAGAATCCTTTACCCACAAGAAAGTTTATGATGTGATCCTTGCAAAACGGTTCCTCACAGAGCAGGATCATGTTCTTCTGATCGATGATTTCCTTGCAAATGGATGTGCCCTTTTGGGACTGATCGATATTGTAAAGAAATCCGGAGCTACCCTTGAGGGAGCCGGTATTGTGATTGAGAAAGGCTTCCAGTCTGGTGGACAGCAGATCCGTGATATGGGTGTTCGTCTGGAATCCCTTGCCATCATTGAGTCCATGAGCGATACATCTCTTACATTCAGGGAATAAAGCCACTGACCGTACAAGAGATACCAGACCATATAAGAGATATCAAATCATACAAAAGTATCAGAACGTACAAAAGTGTCAGATCATACAAAAGTATCAGATAGTATAAGAAGCCCTTAGAAAGGCGGCACATTACAGATGTGCGCCTGATCCAAGGGCTTCTTTTTCGTTTGAGCAGGCATAAATGCCTGGCATTAGTATCTTTGGAGTTATACTTTGATCTGTTTTTCAAGGATATCCAGAATCTCCTGCATACCAACAATCTGGTCACGGTATGCAGTGTCACATAGCCGGATAAGCTCCTGCCGGACAAACTCCTTGCGGGTTATGCATGGATGAAATGTTCTTGCATATACATTTGACACAAGGACATGATCTCCTACACAGACAGCCCCTTTTTCAAGGAGTCTCTTCATGGTCTGTGCAACAGATGCCACGCTGACTTTCTGATCCCTCATACTTTCTGCGATTTCGCTGTTTGTCAGTTCATGCTGACTTTCCCACAGAACCTTCATAACTTCCTGTTCCATGGGCGTTAATCCTTTGTCTGGCTTTCTCATACTTTTCTCCTCCCTGTCACAGCTGAAGTCTTGCTTTTCTATTATGATAGTGCATAAGACTTTGCAGTTGATGACAAATGCCCATCAATGATTCGTGATTAATTTTATCATAATTTATAATTGATGTAAACTATATTGGGCTTTATAAAATATGATTAATCTTGACTGAAATCATGTCAATGAGCCAAACCAGCAGGATCAGGCCCAAAAGGATCGCACCGGCCTTTTCCCAGGCATACTGATTCATGGAAAAGATCAATGGTGCACCAATGCCGCCAGCACCTACAAGACCAAGCACAGAGGCTTCACGGATATTTACATCAAACCGATACAGGAAGATGGAGATGAAGATTGGTTTTAGCTGTGGCAAAATACCATGGCATATAGCAGGTACCGGATGAACTCCCATAGCCAGCAGAGCGCGATAAGCTTTCAAATCTATGGCGTCCAGGGCTTCTGTAAAGCGTTTTGTAAGAAGGCCGATACTGCACATGGAAAGAGTAAGAACTCCTGTAAAGGGTCCAGGGCCAGATACACGGATAAAAATCAGTCCATAGATGAGAAAAGGAATGGATCGGATGGCAATAATCAACAGATTGAAAATAAAGGCAACAGATCCAGGTACAAAACGTCTGGTATTCACAAAGGACAGAGGAATCGAGAAAACCGTACCAATTACAGTGCCTGCAAAAGCGATGCAAAGAGTTTCCAGGATAAGGGTAAAAAGTCCGTCTTTCTTAGTGGAAAAGAAGAAGCTCCAGTCTGGTGACAGAAAACCGGAAAACATATTTTTCATGGTCTGAAGGCTTGTTCTGCCAAAATCCGGAGGAGACAGAGTGATGGTGCAAACAACAAACAGGGCTGTCAGAAAAAATAGCAGCAGCTTTATGTACTTTTTTTTCAATGTGCATTCTTTTCGGATCAGGGCGGCCAGATAGCGGCTAAGGTTTTCAATAGTGAAAACAGCCAGGAAGAGTACCAGTAAAATGGCTCCTACTTTTTCATACTCCAGCCAGGATATTTTTTCGTTCAGAAGAAGACCAATTCCTCCTGCACCTACATAACCAAGAATAGAACTGTGACGCACATTGGTTTCCAACATATATAGTGCGTTGGTGAAAAAAGAGGGGGCTATTTCCGGGAAAAGCCCGTGGATGTATGCTGGGAAACGAGACACTCCCATGGTTCGAAGTGCCTGATAAGCCAATGGAGAGGCAGCTTCCATATCCTGATAGGTAAGCCGGGTCATAATGGCAAAGGTATACAAGGTGATGGCAAAGGTGCCGGCAAAGGTCCCAAGACCGAAGAGAAAGGTGGCACAAAGAGCAAGGATCAGTGCTGGGAAAGACCGCAGGATTTGTATGAGAAAACGGAGAACATAACGGATCCATTTTGGAAAATCCATGGAACCTGCACATGCAGGTGCCAGGATACAAGCCAGTACTGAGCCGATCACAGTACCTGTAACAGACATCTGTATGGTGTAAAACAGTGGGGTAAGAATATGTGGAATATAAGCAAAATCCATAGGAAACATGCCGGATAGAAGATCAGTAAGATGACTCCGGCGCTTCCAGAACAGGACAGGATCACACTGTGTATAGACTACTGTAAAAAGAAACAGACATAAAAAAAGAAGGAAGCAGGCTAGTCCTTTCCATCTGTTTTTACTGCTTCTGGTCATAGTCCCACATCCTTTCGGTTTTTATTCAGAGAACAGACACTGGAATTTCCGTAAATGGTACGGATTACAGAATCATTTATTTCATCAGGGGAACCATCGAACACAATTCTGCCATTGTTAAGTCCGATGAGACGGTGGGAAAATTCCATGGAAAGCTCCAGATTGTGGCTGTTCATAAGAACTGTTACTCCATCTTTTTGTTGAATATCTTTTAAAAGAGACAGTATTTGACGGCCTGTAACAGGATCAAGAGAAGCGATAGGTTCATCTGCCAGAAGCAGAGAAGGCTGCCGCATTAAGGCCCGGGCAATGGCTGTCCGCTGCTTCTGTCCGCCGGACAGGTTCTTTACCGGCTCTTGTTCTTTTTCGGCCAGACCGACCCGGGTAAGCAGCTGAAGGGCCTTTTCTGTACGTGCAGTACCATAAAGCCCCAGAACAGCAGGGAAAAAGCTCATGTCAGGAAGTGTAGCGGTAAGCACATTCTCTAGACAGGAACTGTTTTCCACAAGGCAGAAATCCTGATAAATAGTAGACATGTTCTTCTTAAACTGCCGTTTTTGTTGTCTGCGAATGTTCTCCATAGGATGATCATCTATAAGGATCTGGCCTTTTGTGCAGTCTTCCGTTCCATTTAACAGGCGGAACAGGGTTGTTTTTCCTGCACCGGAAGGACCGATCACAGAGACGAATTCTCCCTGGGAAATGGAAAAGCTAATGTCTTCCAGTGCAGTAACATGATTTTTAAATGCTTTATGAATATGCTGGATCTGGAGCTTTATGGGAATCACCTTCCTTATTCTTCGGATTTCAGAAGTTTCTGTGCCTCACGTTCACCGTCATAATTGGAGTCGTCGCCCCATTCATAGCCAACCTGGCTGAAGACGCTGATGATATCCTTTCCTTCTTCCGTCTGAGCGATTTCGATGAAAGAATCTCCAAGAGCCTGTCGGAAATCCTGGTCAGCCATTGTCTCAGAAGTTTTACTGTAAGCGATCATATCATTGTAGATCTTGTCTGTTACTCCGATCACGCCTGTCTGGTTTATCATATCGTCAGTACCGCCAAAGGTTTCTTTCCATTCCGGTGCATATTTGGTGCGGATGTGCGCATAGGATACCATTATATCTGCCTGTCCGGATGCAAGTCTGGCAAGAGACGTGGTATAAGAATCAGATTCTACAGCATGATCCAGATCGCTGATTCCTTTGCCATAACGTTGAAGGAGCCACAGGCTGGGGTAAATATATCCGGAAGCAGAGGTTGGCCCCATAACAGCCCAGGTAGCATCGTTTAAATCATCCCAGGTAAGCTCTTCACCATTATTCACCTTTTCAAGAAGTGCCTGCCCTTTTTCACTTGGACCTGCAAGAAAGATGGAACGGTAATAGGTGGACATGTCATCCGTATTTTCTTCAACCGTGCCATCATTCCAGTCTTTCGGGTCATCAGAGTCCTTGTTGATTCCGTAGCGGAGTGCAGTGAGAAGCACATCGCAGTCATCAGAGAAAAGTACGTAATTGCCTCCGGAAATAAAGCCGATATCTGCACTTCCTGCGCTTAATGCCTGTCCTACTGCTGTGTAGCTGGTGCCCACAGTCATGTCTACATTTTCTACATCATAGCCTTTTTCCAGAAGGGTTTCTTTTAAAAGGTTTTCCAGCGGCTCGGTAGCAGTTGTAATAGTATCAGAGTCTGCGTATGGGGAGAATGCGATTTTTAATGAGTCAATGGTTTTGGCATCAGAAGCAAATGCCAAGCTGGTGTTTCCTAAGGTAAGTCCCAGGCAGAGAGCCAGAGAGAGTGCTGATGTGTTTCTTTTCTTCATTACAAAGTCCTCCATAAATTTGATTATCTGCCAAATAAAAAAGTACATACCGCAGCATGTACTGAAGAAATGACTTTCAGGCAGATGCTGACAATCCACCTATATAAGGCGGACAGGTTTCGGTCGATCCTTACGGGATCCTCTCAGCCTGGAAATACAGGCTCCCTCGCAATCTGGTTTTCGTCATCATATTTTAAGAATGCACCGGCAATCTTGTTAAGATGCCGGAGATTATATTGATCGCAGCGGCAGGGCGCTCCCCCTTCCGCTGCATTCCGTTAACCGAGAATGATTGTATCATATCTCTATAAAAAACACAATAGGGCGTGTGACTATGGACGGGCAGGGATAACTGGCTGCTTATCTCTCTGACGCCAGATACGTCCTATCGCATCGTAATCAATCACACCAGTATCCATATAATGGAACAGCAAATCCTTCATATCCTGACCCCAGGTATCACGAATCCCATCAATGTATCCCCAGTAAGACTGGGCAAGCTCCAGGAGACGGCATCCTGCAAGAAAATCAATGGCTTCAAAATCAGAAGCAGAAGACGGAGTATTTTTACCGCCGGCCTCCTGATAACCATCAAAAAAAGCTTTCTCAGCTTCTTCAAAGCAGGTATGGTCATAAAAGTTGTAAAGGAAGAACCGGAAACCATAGAACTCAAGGGCAGCAGGTGCTGCCTGTGCAGATTCCAGGTCAAAATATCCGGTAGGAACGCCCTGTGCATCTGTGAAGAAATTCTCAGCATGCATGTCTGTAAAAACTAATACAGGAGGCATTTTGTCTTTATCAAAATAAGGACGTAAGGCTTCCAGCTTTTCATGGAAAAATCTGGTTACAACTGTCTGTTCTGAAGGGGTAAAGACCTCTTTTTGCTGACAGCGGAGAAGCCGCATGTCCACAACCTGAAGAAAACGGTCTGAAAAATTAGTCATATCAGAAGGCTCGATCACAGAGTCTTCCATAATATTCCCAAAGGAGGGAAAGGTAATATTCTGAATGCGTGCAAAATCACGGCCAAGATATTTCATACTGTCAAGAAATACCTTTTTGGAGTAACCGCTTTGTACCATACACTCTTTCTGGGAGATACCACTCATTCTTTCAAGGAGGATAAACTTCCCGTAAGGAGAGTCATGTACTCCGTACACTTCCGGTGTAGGAACATTTGCTTGCTGACGGATCATACGGAAAAGATATGCTTCCCTTCCAAGGGAAAGTGTACCGCCAAACAAAGTGTCTTTATTTTCCTGTGAAAGCCCTTCTTCTGTTTCTCTGACTCTGGCGAATTTACAGATAGCTGGTTTGCCACCTGCCAGAGTTACATCAAATACATAGTGGTTGCTTCCCTCGTTGATCTGGCTGATAGCATCCACAGTATATCCGCATTCTGTAAGGGCCTTTCTGGCTTTTTCCACATCAATACTCTGTGCCATATTAAATATTTGTCCTTTTTATTTATTGTTTTGTCTCCAGTTGATGAAGATATCGATAAATCGTGGCTTTGGAACTGCCAAGTTTATCAGCCACTTCGTTGACGGAGCCTTTTGCCAGGAAAACACCTCTGCTGTCCATTTCACGGATAGTAGAAATCTTTTCGTTGGCAGTCAGTCTGTTAGGAGGAGCTCCGAAACGGATGGTAGCTTCCTCCAGAACCCTGTCTATGATCTCTGTCACAGACAGGGTAAGTGCTTCATAAGATTGTTTTGGTGAACTGCTATGCTTGGATTTACGGAGAACATTATGATCCTGTTCTCCGCTGATCAGCATATCCATCATCTTGCGCAGGCGTACAAACTCACCAACGCACTGGTTGACCGTAAGCAACCCCTCAAGAGTACCATTGGCATCACGGATGAATAGCGTTGCTGAACGGACCTTTTCCCCTGTTTTGGACAGAGTCCGGTAATTGATATTGTAGGGAATATTCCTGCACTCTGGATTTTGGATCAGAGCCTGTTGCATTTCTCCGATAGGAGCACCTTCGAAGCGCTCTTCGTCCATGGAATTCTCAATCAGAAGAATATTCTCAGTGTCACAAAGAATCACTTCCGTATTGGAACCCATATAAAGGGCAAGGAATTCAACAATAGGTCTGTAAAAATCAACATTCAGCATAGTAGGTTCTCCTTTAAGGAAGATTATTGGTAACTATTCAGTTAATTGTCATGGAGCTGAACAGTTACTATTAGTGGTATTTATAAAAGTTCAAATCCGGCTGTGAAGTGGCGCAGGGACTGGATAGAACCTTGATGAACGATCTTCATGCCTCGATACTGATCTCTGTTTTCATAGATGTCACCAAGTGCATTGGCAATCACATCCATATGATTGTTGGTATAAACACGGCGGTTGATGGCAATACGCATAGCCTCGATAGCCGGATAAACAGGCTCGCCTGTGATCTTGTCAATGGAACCGAAAGCACATGCACCAATCTCAACAGCACGTACACCTGCTTCTTCGTAAAGTGCACATACAAGACGCTGGCTTGGGAATTCGCTCTGAGGGATCTGTGGGAAGAAGCGGCGACCATCAACATATACACCGTGACCGCCGGTAGGCTCGATGATCGGAACTCCTCTTTCTTTTAACTTTTCGCCAAGATAAGCCACCTGTTTGATGCGGTAGTCAAGGTAATCAAAGTCGCATGCTTCCTGAAGGCCTACAGCAAGTGCTTCCATATCACGGCCGGACATACCGCCGTATGTAATGAAACCTTCGTGTACAATTGCAAGCTGGTTTGCCTGCTCATAAACACTCTTATTTCTTGTAACAAAAAGACCGCCGATATTTACAAGACCATCCTTTTTACTGGACATGGTGGCTGTCTCACAGTAACTGAACATTTCATTGGTGATCTCTTTGATGCTCTTGTTCTCATAGCCTGGCTCTCTTGTCTTGATAAAGTAAGCATTCTCAGCCAAACGTGCACTGTCGAGAACAACCGGGATATTGTATTTCTTGCAGAGAGCGCTGACCTCACGGATATTCTGCATGGATACAGGTTGTCCGCCGTTATTATTGCAGGTAATAGTAATGATACATACGCAGATATTCTCTGCACCCTTCTCATCGATCAGGCTCTGCATCTTGTTAAGGTCGATATTTCCTTTGAAAGGATGAGGAGCAGAAGCAGTGTCCATACCTTCAGCAATAGCATAATCTACAGGCAGGCATCCCATCATTTCAGCGTTGCCTCTGAATGTGTCAAAGTGCATATTGCCAATGGCATAAGCACCTGGACGACAGTAGATCTGAGTCATGATGTAGTCGGCTGCACGTCCCTGATGGGTAGGCTGTACGTAAGGCATGCCAAAGATATCCTGTACGGAAGCTTCCAGACGGTAAAAGCTGCGGCATCCTGCATAGGCTTCGTCACCCATCATCATAGCTGACCACTGCGCCTGGCTCATTGCACTTGTACCGCTGTCAGTGATACAGTCGATATAAACCTGTTCAGATTTCAGGCGGAATGCATTGTATCCGGCTTCCTGAAGCCATTGCTGGCGCTGGGCTTTTGTAGATCTGGTAATTGGCTCTACCATTTTAATACGAAATGGTTCTGCGGTCATGTACTTCATAAAATAGGACCCTCCTTGTAAAATTATAATGGAAAACATTGGTATTTGCAATAGAAATAAGAATCTTGCAAATATTTGATAAAAAAATATTATCATAATGAGAAAATAATGTCAACACAATAAAAGAATATATTTTTGAACAATTTTTATTGACAAGAGAATAGAAGTCGGTTATACTCTATGCATAATCTACAAAATATATTTTAAATTGTCTAAAAAGAGTATACAAATTGTTCAACTCTACCCGAGCGGCTGAGAATATATTATTACATATCATTTATCAATGGAGGGGATGCAAATGGCAAAATATGTGGCAAAGCGTTTTGTGTCAATGCTCATTACGCTGTTTCTGGTAGCAACAGTAACATTCTTTCTGATGCATGCAGTACCTGGACAGCCCTTTGAGATTACCAGGGAGACACCAGACAGTGTAAAGGAAGCTCTTTATGAACAGTATGGATTGAATAAACCGTTGTTTGAACAGTATCTGATCTATATGAAGAATCTTCTTCACGGAGATTTCGGTGTATCCATGAAATATAAGAGCCAGACTGTTGTGGGTAATGTTACATCCGGTATGCCGGTTTCTGCCATTATCGGATTTGGCGGTGTACTGATCGGATGTCTGATCGGTTCCGTGCTTGGTGCTGTGGCTGCATTAAAGAATAAAGGTTTTGTTGATTATTTTGTTATCATACTTGCAATCCTGGGAGTTTCCATTCCCAACTTTGTTTTTGGATCCCTGATCCAGAGATATTTTGCAGTAGAATGGAAGATGTTCCCTATACAGGGGTGGAAAGGATGGCAATACGCAGTCCTTCCCATTGGGGCAGCAGCTTTTACCAACATTGCTTATTATGCCAGAATGCTGAGAACCAGTATGCTGGATACTATGGGACAGGATTACATCTACACAGCTAAGAGCAAGGGCTTAAATCAGAATGAGATCGTAAGAAAGCATATGCTTCGTAACTCATTCTTGCCGCTTGTAACATCTCTTGGACCAATGTGTGCAGGTGTGCTTACAGGTAACTTTGTAATTGAGAAGATTTTCAACGTACCAGGTATTGGACAGTCAATGATCACTGCGATCCAGAACTCAGATTACACGATGATCATGGGTCTGACGATCATCTTTTCTTTTATATCTGTTGTCTGTTATTTCATAGTAGATATTGTGTATGGTCTTGTTGACCCACGTATCAGAATCGCAGGATAGGAGGGGAGTACATGGAAACAAAAGAAATGGAGCTGCAGAATCTGGAAGACAGCCTTTTTGAAAAAGATGACTCCGCTCATGTGAATGCGGATAAGATGTCCAGACCTTCCCTTACATACTGGAGTGATGCATGGAGAAGATTCAAAGGAAATAAAGTTGCCATGGTATCTGCTGTGGTTCTGATACTGATCATTGGAATGGCGATTGTTCAGCCTATGGTCAGCAAATATACCTATGACCAGCAGGATTGGTTTGCTATCAATCAGGGGCCGTCAGCAGAGCATTGGTTCGGCACAGATGAGCTGGGCAGAGATATTTTTGTACGTTGCTGGGAAGGCGCAAGAGTCAGCCTTATGATCGCCTTTATCGTTGCGGTTCTTAATGGAACCATTGGTATCCTTTACGGAGGTATTGCAGGATATTTTGGCGGTGTGGCAGATAATCTTATGATGCGTTTCTGTGAATTGATCGCATCGATTCCGCAGATGTTGTGGGTAGTTCTTCTGATCCTGATTATGAAGCCAGGTGTATTTCCTATTATTCTGGCTATTGCAGCTACCGGATGGATCGGCATGGCCAGACTTTTCAGAGGTCAGGTATTCTCATTAAAAGAATCAGAGTTTGTTATGGCCAGCAGGACTATGGGTGCAGGAAGCCTTCATATTATTTTGAAGCATCTTCTTCCTAATGCTATGAGTCCAATCATTATCAGTATGGCCAATGTTATTCCAAGTGCTATCTTTTCAGAGGCATTCCTCAGCTATATCGGACTGGGAGTTCCGCTTCCAACAGCCAGCTGGGGTGTACTTGCAAGCGACGGAGCCAATAAACTGCTTAGCTATCCATACCAGCTTTTATTCCCGTCACTTTTGATCTGTATTACAATGCTTTGCTTTAACCTGATGGGTGATGGCTTACGAGATGCCCTTGACCCGAGAATGAGACAGTAAGGAGGAAACAAACATGGGGAACCGAAATGAAAAAACCTTGTTGGATGTAACAGACCTTACTTTCTCTTTCAAAACTTATGCAGGAGAAGTACAGGCTGTAAGAGGCGTTAGCTTTTCACTGGAGAAAGGCAAAAGTCTTGGTATAGTGGGAGAGTCCGGTTGCGGTAAATCTGTAACTGCTAAATCCATTATCGGTCTGAATCCGTCAAAGCCAAAGGGACTTCTGAAAAAGGGAGAGATTTGGTTTGATGGTAAAGATCTGGCAAAATTAAAAGAAAAAGAAATGCAGAAAATCAGAGCTCAGGAGATCCGCATGATTTTTCAGGATCCTATGACAAGCTTGAATCCTACCATGACTGTTGGAAAACAGATCGTGGAAGGTATTCTGAAATACGGAAATAAAACAAAAGAAGAAGCAAAGAAGATCGCACTGGATACTCTGGCAATGGCCGGGATCCCAAGTCCGGAGCAGAGATTCAAGCAGTATCCCCATGAGTTTTCAGGTGGTATGAGACAGCGTGCTATGATCGCATTGGCAATGGCAGTGAATCCTAAGCTTCTGATTGCGGATGAGCCTACCACTGCATTGGATGTTACCATACAAGCGCAGATTCTGGATCTGATCAAGGATATCCAGAAACAGTACGATACTTCCGTGATCATGATCACTCATGACCTGGGAGTTGTTGCTAATATTGCAGACGATATTGCGGTTATGTATGCAGGAAAGATCATGGAATACGGACATGCAGAAGATATTTTCGAGCATCCTGCACATCCGTATACCTGGGGTGTCCTTCAGTCTATTCCTCCGGAAGATACCAGCAACAGGGAACCGCTGCATCCGATCCTTGGTACACCGCCGGATCTGTTTAATCCTCCGGCTGGATGTCCTTTTGCAGCCAGATGTCCGTATGCTATGAAGGTATGTTCAACCATGTATCCTCCGGCATATTCACAGCAGGGTGAAAATCATTATGCTTCCTGCTGGCTGTACCATAAGAAAGCAGTTAGGACAGTCAATCCCATTACAGAACGGGAGGTAGCGAAGCATGAGTGATGTAATCTTAAAAGCAGAAGATCTGAAAAAATATTTCAAAATAAAAGGACGTAAAGTGGTAAAGGCCGTAGATGGCGTCAGCATTGAAGTTGAGAGGGGAAAAACATTAGGACTTGTAGGGGAGTCCGGATGTGGTAAATCCACTCTTGGACGGACATTGATCCGTATTTATGAGCCTACAGAAGGAAAAATCACTTTGAATGGAAAGGATATCAGTGGAAAAAGCACTAAAAGGTTCCGGCAGGATCTGGCAAGAAGCATTCAGATGATCTTCCAGGACCCATATGCCTGCTTAAGTCCACGTATGACAGTTTCTCAGCTGATTTCTGAGGGCTGGGGTCTGAATCATGCCATTCATATGAGTGCAGAGGAGAAAAGAGACCGAGTGATCGAGCTTCTGGAAACGGTAGGACTAAATGAAGAACATGCAAACCGTTTTCCTCATGAATTCTCAGGAGGGCAGAGACAGCGTATCGGAATTGCCAGGGCCTTGTCTATGTCACCGGAACTGATCATTTGTGATGAGCCTATCAGTGCTTTGGATGTTTCCATTCAGGCCCAGGTTATGAATCTTCTTCTGAAACTGCAGCAGGATAAAGGATTATCCTATATTTTTATTGCCCATGACCTGTCTATGGTACGTTATATTTCTGATACCGTAGCAGTTATGTATCTAGGAAGCATTATGGAATATGCAACCAATAAGGAACTGTATGAGAATCCGCAGCATCCTTATACAAAGGCACTGTTTTCCGCGATCCCGGTGGCCAATCCCAAGATTGAAAAAGGGAGAAGCAGGATCAAGCTGGAAGGGGAGATTCCAAGCCCTATCAATTCACCTAAGGGATGTAAATTCTGTACAAGATGTGCATATGCAAAGCCGGTATGCTTTGAGCAGCCGCCGGTACTTAAAGAGTGTGGTCCAGGTCATAAAGTGGCCTGTCACTTAATAAACGGGTAAGTTTTATTAAAAGGAGGTAAAGAAATGAACAAACGTGTATCAAAAGGTATGAGTCTTATGTTGGCTGCAATGCTTGGTGTAGGAACGATCGGAGCATCTACAGCAGTGTATGCAGAAGATGCTGAACTGGCAGATGAGCAGGTGTTTTATTTTTCCCTTAACAATGAGCCTGCAACACTTGATCCGTGGGTAAATAACTCTGGTGCAGCTGGTAATTTAGTGGCAGCTGTTCATGAGCCAATGCTGAGAAAGACAAATGATGAGCAGGGATGGGAACCAGCCCTGATGACGGATTATCAGCACAATGATGACTATACCGTACATACCCTTACACTTCGTGATGGTGTAAAATGGGCTGACGGTACAGATGTAACAATGGACGATGTTGTTGCCAGCTTCCTGCGTGAGCTTGATCCAGAACTGAAATCTGCTATTGCTTACAAATACTTCATCATCAAAGATGCTGAGAAGTATTACAATGGGGAAGCAACAGAAGATGATCTTGGAGTAAAAGCGGTAGATGACAGCACACTGGAGATCACAACAGGTGAACCATGTGATTACTTTATCGACCTTTTAACATCTGCAAGCTTTGCGCCTGTTCAGAAGGCAGCAGCAGAAGAGTATAAAGATACCTATGGAACAGATGTGGACAAGATCGTTGCAGACGGACCGTTTGTTGTAACAGACTGGACACATGAGAATTCCATGACACTGGAAAAGAACGAGAATTACTGGGATGCAGACAATGTAAAGCTTGATAAGATCGAGATCACAATTACATCTGATGCCAATACTCTTCAGGGTATGTATCAGAATGATGAGCTGAGTGTTCTGAAAGTCAGCGATGAGCTTCTTGATCAGTATGCAGACGAGAATATCGTTGACAACAAGCTTCTGAGAAATACATTCATTGAGTTCAATCCGAACACAAATGAATATCTTGCAAATAAGAATATCCGTGAAGCATTATCCATCGCCTTCAACCGTAAAGTATTTGCACAGCAGGTAATGCACAATGCAGATCTGGCAGCTTATGGTCTTGTTCCTTATGGAGTAAAGGGACTTGATGGCGGAGATTTCCGTGAGCAGGCTGGCCCAATCGTAAAAGATGCATCTGATCAGTCCGAGATCGAAAGAGCACAGCAGCTTCTGGATCAGGGTCTTGAAGAAATCGGCAAGACCAAAGAAGATATGCAGGATGGATTCTCCATTCAGTGTCTGGAAAGCGGCAAAGTTCAGGCTCAGGCTATCCAGAATATGTGGAAAACAAACCTTGGTATCGAGATGCCTGTAAGCGTTCTTGATTTCAACGTAATCCTTCCAATGCTTACAGAGGGAACATTTGACTGCGTAATCGGTGGTGGCCAGGATTCTGACTATCGTGATCCTCAGGGCTTCATGCAGTTTATCTATGATGAAGGCAAGTGGGACAATGATGAGTTCAAAGCATTAGTTGAGAAAGCTCATACACAGGTTGGCGATGAAAGAATCCAGACATGGATGGATATTGAGAAAATGGTACTTGATAACTTTATCTACATTCCTCAGGTATATGCTCTGAATCACTGGGCAATCAAAGGCAATGTACAGGGTCTTGAAATCTTTACTTATGGTTATGAATTTGATTTCAAATATGTTTCAATCACAAAATAAAGATTGCAGGGTCTGCATATATGGAGGATTCCATAAAGTAAGTTAGTCCCGCGGGAGGGATTGCTGATTTTGCAATCCCTCCCGTAAGTTTTTATAAGGGAAAGGATGAAAAAGAATGACTGGTTTGCTGACGGAAGGGCCGGTTAAAAGAAGACTGGCATTATTTACCCTTCCCATTCTTGTAAGTAATATTCTGCAGCAGCTGTATAGTGCAGCAGATGCAGTGATCGTAGGGCGTGTAGCAGGCGGGAACTCTCTGGCAGCAGTAGGTGCCAGTACACCAATCATTACCCTTTTAATTGCACTGATGATCGGCCTTGGGGCAGGAACCGAGATCATCCTGGCCAGAAAGATCGGTGAGAAGGATGCAAAGGGACAGAAGATCACTCTGGATTCCATGCTTACAACGATTTTAGTGATTGCAGTTATAACAATGTTGATCGGTTTTTTTGGTTCCAGATTTTTACTTTCTCTGATCGGTACACCGGCAGAGATATTGGATGAAGCAGTTCTCTATCTGAAATATTATTTTCTTGGGCTTGTGGGTGTTGCAGGCTACAATACATTAAGCGGACTGATCCGCAGTAGTGGAAATGCAATTGTTCCACTGGTTCTTTTACTGATTTCAGCAGTACTGAATATTGGACTGGATCTGACTTTTGTAGGGGGACTGGGTATGGGCGTGAAAGGCGCAGCGATTGCCACAGTTTTGTCTCAGACCATAGCCTTTATCTGCTGTCTTATTTATACAAATACGAAAAAAGGAATGATCAGGTATAATCCATTTCATTTGAAAATAAGCCTTACTGCTATCAAGCAGGGCTTTATATACGGAATTCCCTGCTCTGTGCAGCAATGCGCCAACAGCATCGGTATGATCGTGCTGCAGATAGCAGTAAATTCACTGGGAACGCAGGTGGTTACAGCTTATACGGTAGGGTCAAAGATTGATTCATTTGCAAATATACCTATCTCAGGCATCGGACAGTCCTTATGTATTTTTACAAGCCAGAATCTGGGAGCAGACAAACCGGATCGTGTGAGAAAGGGCAAACGCTTCAGTTTGATGTGGGCTTATGGTTACAGTCTGTTCCTGGTGCTTTTATTCTGGGGAACAGGAAAAGCAATACCATCACTTTTCTGTAGTGATCTTGCAGTGGCAAAAATGGCAGAAAGCTATATCCGGGTTTTAAGTATTGCATATTTCATGGCTTCCTATTGGGTAGTTCTTCATGGTTTTATCCAGGGAACAGGAAATACGGCAGTACCAATGGCTATCACTCTTGTTGGAAATTGGGGAGCAAGGCTTCCTCTTGCATATATTCTGAAAAGCTTCTGGGGAGAAATGGGCGTATGGCTGGCAGTGCCCAGCGGATGGGTGGCTTCTGTGATCCTTACATGGCTGTTTCTTCACAGTAAATATTACAAAGAGAAATTGAAAAAACAGGGAATGTAACCAAGGAGGGCATGATGAAGGAACAAGGTAAAGCACAGGTTGCAGAAAAAGAGCAGTGGAAACGTAAACTTCTGGAAACTGCTGTAAGCCGTGCACAGGATTTTGTAAAAAGTCTGATACGTATCGGAGAAGAAAATCCTTACGAAATGATTCTGGAAAAAGCAACGCCTGAAAGTACAGACTGGATGGAAGAATACGGACTGCCGGTTACAGATACTGACCGGCAAATGATGAAGTTCTGGTTTGGCCTTGAAAAAGAAAAACTGCAGGCAATGGGAAATACCGTTGCAAATGCATTCCTTCATGGCTTTATCAGTCAGAGCAGGGATCGAAAAGACAGAAAAAGAGTAAGGTTCTTTTATCAGATCGGTCAGGAAGCTCTGGCAAAGGAAGTGGTAAAAGCATTAAAGGAAAAAGGCCTTACTCCTGTGATCACAGAACCTCATATATTGTATGCAAGCCAGGGGCAGAAAGATCTTTTGCTTGAGCATGGGGATGTAATGGACGAAGAACTATTTCATGCTGAGTGGGAAGCTTATAAAGCGGCTATGTATTTATATGAGAAAGAGCTTAAGGATACCTGTGGAATGATCGGCATTGATCAGTTTGGTATGGAGCCAGTAGTAGATACAGGTAATGAAAATGCTTTTCTTTCAGAAGAAAATAAAGAGTGGCTTACAAAACTTTCACAGAAAAAACGTGATTTTGAAGCACAGTGGATCCGCCCCTCTGAGATTTCTTTCTGCAAGGTGGCTTTTCCCAATATGCTGGTGGGAGAACGGTTTGAACAGATTTTTGATGACTTTTTCCAGATGAATGCAGAAGTATCTGAGCCTTTTGAACTTCTTCAGCAGGTACTGATCGATGGGCTTGATACCTGTGAGACTATGGAGATCAAAGGCTGTAATGGAAATGAAACAGACATTAAGATCAGCCTTTGGCCTGTGAAGGATCCGGAAAAAGAGACAAAATTTCTGAATTGCGGCGGAGATCTGAATATTCCTTATGGAGAGGTTTTTACAACTCCTAGGCTGACTGGGACAACGGGACTTTATCATGTGGAGGAAATCTGTCTGAAAGGTATCTTTTATCATGATCTTCGGCTTACCTTTAAGGATGGATGGGTTGTGGATGCTACCTGTAAAGAAGGAAAAGAGTATGTGATGAACCGGCTTTTGTATCCTTATCAGCAGGTGACTATGGGTGAATTTGCAATCGGAAGCAACACAAAGGCGTATTCTATTGCCCATAGATATCAGCTGGGAGGCAGAATGCCGATCCTGATCTACGAGAAAATGGGACCTCACATTGCAATCGGAGATCCGTGTTTTGCAAGATCTGAGGATGCACCGATTTACAATATGTATGACCATAAAGAAATGGTGTGCAGGGAAAATGAAGTGACAAAGGACCGGGAGAAAAAAGAAGATGTGTATTTTGAAAACCATGTAGATATAACACTTCCCTATCATCAGGTGGAGTATTTAAGAGGCATAAAAAAGGACGGCAGCAAAGTTGCTTTTATTGAAAAAGGCAGATTTGTACTGCCTGGAACAGATGGATTAAATACCGGATTTGGAGGCGGTGAAAAATGAGAACATTATACTTAGGAAAATGGCTGTACACAGCAGATGCAGCAGGAACAGTGATTGAAGATTTTGCAATGCTGACCGAAGGGGAGCAGATCCTCTGGGTGAAAAAAAGAGAGGAAACAGACCAGACAGAGGCAGATCAGGTGATCGATCTGAAGGATGCATATGTTGTTCCAGGATTTATTGACTGTCATGTGCATTTTCTTGGAAGCACCAGCCACGGAGGCGGAGATTATGCAAATGAAAACCGTGAGATCGCCAATGTAGTATGTGAGGGAGCAGCCCATGCGAAACAGCTGCTGAAAGCAGGTGTGGTTGCCTGCAGAGATCTGGGTTCATATAAAGGTTATGCGCTGGGCATTCGTGATGCTATCAATCGTGGACTGATCGTTGGGCCTAAGATACTTGCCTGTGGTTATGCAGTGTGTGCAAGAGGCGGACACGGTTATGAGATCAGTTATGAAGTAGATGATCCGGATCAGATGCGTGGAGCAGTCCGGCAGGTTGTTAAGGATGGTGCTGATGTGGTGAAACTGATGGTATCTGGAGGCGTTAATTCACCAGGACCGGAGCCAGGACCATGTGAGCTTACCTGGGAAGAGATTCAAACAGGAATTGAAACTGCTCATAACTGGGGCAGAAAAGTGGGAGTACATGCCCATGGAAATACAGCTATTCGCAGATGTGTAGACGCAGGCGTGGACTCTATTGAGCATGGCGTATTTATGACGGAGGATATTATGGATAAGATGAGCGCACAGGGAACTTTCCTTGTCCCCACCTTATGCGCTCCATATTATGCAGTAAATGAGGGAATCCGCCTTGAACCGGATAATCCTGACCACAAGAAGAGCAAAGAAGTTCTGCAGCGTCACAGAGATGTTCTGAAAAGATGCTGGGAAAAAGGAGTTAAGATCGCAATGGGAACAGATGCAGGCTGTCCCTTTAATCCATATGAAGCAGCAGCCCATGAAATGGTGCTGATGGTTATGGCTGGCCTTACTCCGAAGGCTGCTTTGGATGCTGCAACCAGAGGCGGGGCAGAGCTTCTGGATCTTCCAGAACTTGGATCTCTGGAAGCAGGAAAAAAAGCAAGCTTTGTGTGCCTGAAAGGTAATCCACTGGAAAAGATCAATTATGTAGATGAACTGACAGCTCTTTATATGGATGGAAAGAAAGTGAATCTGGATTAAATCATAACTGTAATGGTATTGAAAATCATATTAAAGGAGGAACACTTAAATGGCAGATTTTATGTTTTACCAGCCCACCAGAATTGATTTTGGTGCAGGAAAGCTTGAAAAGGCAGGAGAGATCGTTGCATCCTACGGCGACAGTTGTCTGCTTGTCACTACCACAAATAAGGAAGATGTATTGAGACCTTTATATGACAGGGTAAAAAAGATCCTGGAGAAAGCAGGAATCCGTTACGTACATTTTGATGAAGTTGTTCCAAATCCGGATATTCGGGGAATTGCAAAGGCAATTGAGATTGTAAATAAAGAAAAATTGCAGGTAATACTGGCTGTAGGAGGAGGCAGTTCCATGGATACAGCTAAATCTGTGGCATTGTTCCATGATGCAGGAGAAATCCACTGGAAAGAAGTATTTTCAAAATATTCCAGCCCTTCTGCTGTATATGAACTTCCGGGGAAAAGTGTACTGCCGGTGATCGCCGTACCAACAACTGCAGGAACCGGAAGCGAACTTACCCAGGCAATGATCATTTCTGACCAGGAAAACAATGATAAAGAATGTGTGTACCATCAGGCAGTTTTCCCACGGGTTGCCATCATTGACCCGGAGCTTTGTCGTACATTGCCGCCTTATCCAACTGCGATTACAGGATTTGACGCATTTACTCATTCTTTTGAAAGCTATGTAAGAGAACTGGCATCTCCTTATACCATGCTTCTTGGGAAGGAAGCTATGCGTACTATTATACAGGTGCTGCCCAAGCTGGTAAAGGATACTTCCAATATGGAATACAGGGAGTCTATGTCAAGAGCAGCTGCATTTTCCGGGATTTCCCTGAGCAATGCTTCTGCAACCATTCCGCATCCATTAAGTGAGGTGATCGGAGGGGTAACACCAAGAATCGCACATGGACAGTGTCTGGCATGTCTGTATCCTGCATTTATCAGATTCCAGATCACAAAAACACCGGAAAAATGTGCAGATGTGGCAAGGCTTTTTGATCCTGCTCTTGCACAGGTTTCTGATGAGGAGGCTGCATCCCACCTTCCGGCACAGATTGAAGGCTTTTTGAAAGAAATCGGACTTTACAATACACTTTCTAATTTGGGAGTGACCAAAGAGCAGTTTGAGGAAATGAAAGGAAATTTTGTATTTAATGTTCTTCCATTTGCACCGAAGGAAACACTCCTTCAGATCATGGATGAAAGTTATGGAGAAAAAGTATGATCAAATTTAAAGATATTCCATTTTACAGATTGGACATGGTGTCCTATAAACGGCACTTTGAAGAAGAATTGGAACGCTTTTCCAATGCAAAAACAATGGAAGAAGCTTATGATGCAATGCTGGATCTTGATACACTGATGGTGAAATACCAGACAATGGCAACCATCGTTGAGATTCGTAATACTATGGATGTAACCGATGCTTTTTATAAAGAAGAAGCTGCCTGGTGTGATAAGATCCGGCCAGAATATGAAGCATTGGAAAGCCGCCTTAGCAGTGCTATGGAAAAGACTCCCTTTAAAGAACAGCTTTCTTATTTTACAGGCGGAGAAGCCTTCAAAAAGGCAGGGCTGAATGAACAGTGTTTTTCAGAAGAGATTCTGGAGGATCTAAGAGAAGAAAATAGACTGTCTGCCAGATATTCAGAGCTTACAGCTACACTTAAGGCAAAAACAGCAGAAGGTGAAGTGCCGCTGGTAAGTCTTGCCAAAATGGGATCAAGTGAAAACAGGGAAGAAAGATCTAGGTTTTATAAAATATGGGAAGAAAGCTGGATGGGAATTGCACAGGAACTGGATCAGGTTTATGACGGTCTTGTCAAGACCCGTGCAAAGATTGCCGGAAAGCTTGGAAAAGACAGTTATACTCAGATCGGATACTGTTCCATGGGAAGAACCAGCTATGGAAAGAAGGAAGTTGCGGCTTTTAGAAATGCAGTAAAAGAGCAGCTTGTCCCGGTCGTGACACAGCTTTTTGAAGAACAAAGAAAACGACTGGGTGTGGAAACACTTTATCACTATGATGAGGATTTCAGTTTCCCTGGTGAAAAGTACGACATAACAGATAATGTGGTAGAGGCATTTAAGAAGATCTATGGCTCTATGTCCAAAGAAACAGCTGTATTTTATGACGATCTGACAAGAGGGGAGTTTTATGATCTTGCAGTCCGTCCAGGGAAGATCAATGGCGCTTATTCCAATCTGGTAGGCCGGTATAATATGCCATTTATTTTTGAAACCTATAACAGCACGTTTGGCGCATTAAAAACCTTTGCCCATGAAACAGGACATGGTTTCCATTCTTATCTGAAGCGTGGTGAGCCATTTAGGTTTACAGAGAACTGCAGCAGTGATCTTGCAGAGATCCATTCCATGAGTATGGAATTCCTTGTGTGGCCTTACCTTAATGAGACCATGCCGGAAGCACAGATCGACAGATATAAATATCAGCATCTGAAAGGGGCTCTTTCCTTTATCCCTTATGGCTGTGCAGTTGATGAATTCCAGGAAACTGTATATGACCATCCGGAGATGACACCAAAGCAAAGACTTGATTTATGGAAAAAGCTGGAACAGGAGTATATGCCTTTCAGACATTACGATAATCAGAGTTTTCTTTCAGAAGGCAGATTCTGGCAGAGACAGACTCATATTTATAAATGGCCATTTTATTATATTGATTATGTACTGGCACAGACCTGTGCAATGCAGGTGCATTTCCTCTGTGAAGAAAACAGGGAAAAGGGCTGGAACTGTTACATGGATATCCTTAGATACAGTGGAAAGTATGGTTTTACAGATACTCTTCATAAAGCAGGACTGCAGGTTCCGTTTGAGGACGGGGTGATCCGAACGCTTTCTGAGAAAGCGATTGCCCAGATGGAGCAGTTATCTGAAAGAATACAGGGAGGTGGAAGCAGTGAGTGAAACAGTTCTTATAAAGAACGGTACCATTGTTACCATGGCTGCAGAAGGAACCATTGAAAATGGCTGTATACTGCTGGAAGATGGGAAAATCGTAAAGGTAGGACATACGGTTGACCAGCCAGAAAACTGCAGAGTGATTGATGCACATGGCGGTTTTGTTATGCCTGGTATCATTGATGCACATTGTCATATTGGCGTTTTTGGATCCGGGATCGGTAATGCAGGTGTGGATGGAAATGAGGAGAATGATCCAATCACTCCTGAAATGCGTGGATTGGACGGGATTTATCCGCTGGATCCGGAGTTTAAAAAAGCATATGAAGCAGGAGTTACCTGTGTAGCTACAGGCCCTGGCAGTGCCAATCCAATTGGTGGGCAGTTTCTTGCAATGAAAACAAAGGGGCGTACCATGGAGCAGATGGTGATCAAAGAGCCTCTTGCCATGAAAATGGCTTTTGGGGAAAATCCCAAAAATGTATATGGCAGCAAACGGACTCCATCCACAAGAATGGGTGTGGCTGCACTGATTCGGGAAGCACTTTTTAAGGCAAAGGAATATGCTGATAAAAAGGAACGGGCAGCAGGGGATCCGGATAAGATGCCGGCTTTCAATATGAAGCTGGAAGCCCTTGTTCCTGTGATAAAGGGAGAACTTCTGGTAAAGGCCCACGCACACAGGGCAGATGATATTATGACTGCCATCCGTATTGCGGAAGAGTTTGGCCTTAAGATGACCATTGAGCACTGTTCAGAGGGGCATTTGATCCCAGAAGAGTTTGCAGCCAAGAACAGGATCGCCATTCTTGGACCATTTACCGGTTTTCCTCATAAAAACGAAGTGATCCATCAGGATGAATCTTCAGCAGGGATCCTGGAGAGGGCCGGAGTAAAAGTGGCTATCATGACAGACCTTCCGGGAATGCATGAGGAGAATCTGATCGTATGTGCTGGAATCTGCCACAGAAAAGGCATGAGTGAGGAAGGGGCTTTAAAGGCAGTCACCCTTCACGCAGCACAGGCTATTGGCCTGGAGGACAGAATAGGATCCATTGAACCAGGCAAAGACGGAGATATTGCAGTGTTTGATAAGAATCCTGTAAAGAATCTTGATGCAGCATGTATCTGCACATTGATCGATGGCAGGGTTGTATATGAAAAATAATTATTTAGGATAAGAAGGAGGAAATCATTATGAAACACATTAAAATCGCAGCAGGACTGGCACATGTAAGTTACGCAAGGATCGCAGACAGGGTTCTGGAGGCTATTGACGGCGGAGTTGATTATATCCATTCAGATGCAGCAGATATGTATGACCTGAAAAATATGCAGCTTATGGGAGGCCCACAGATCATTTCCGGACTTCGTGAAGTAACAGATAAGCATATTGAATGTCATATCTATACCATCGAGTGTGACCGTCTGTTTGTTGAAAAGCTGGCAAAAGCTGGCTGCACGATGCTGATCGTACCGGCTGAACACTTTATTGGAGCACCTCTTGCTTACCTGATCAATTATTGCCGTGAGTTTGGCATGAAGATCGGTCTTACCGTAGGATGCTATACACCTCTTTGCTTTGTTGATGAGTCTATTAATGATATTGACCGTCTTCAGATCGTAACCCATGGTGTAGATGAGACAGATGGACAGGATAACTGGGGCTGGAGAAAATCTGCAGTAGATCTGGTTCAGAGAGCAAGAAAGCTGATCGATGAGAAGAATCCACGCTGTGAGCTTGCTATTGATGGCGGCCTTCGTCATGATAATATGGATCCGCTGATCGCATGCAATCCAGATGTGATCATCCTTTCTTCTGCAATCTTTAAGGATCCGGATGGAATCAAGGCCGGAGTCCAGAAGTGCAGAAAAGCCATTGATGAGGCTGCTGCAAAGTACGGATTAGAGTAAGAAAAATGTCAGAGGTGATCAGGGAACGGCTGGAAAATTTCAGGAATGTAATGAAAAAATATGGGATAGATGCATGGATCGCACCTACCAATGATTTTCATGGTTCTGAATATATTGGAGAACATTTCAAAGTCAGAAAATACCTTACCGGTTTTACAGGAAGCGTTGGCACTGTGGCAGTAACACAAAAGGGAGCATGGCTATGGGTGGATGGACGATACTTTGTACAGGCTGAAAATCAGCTGGCAGGTACGGAGGTTCATTTGTTTAAAAGCGGACAGCCGAATGTGCCGACTTTAGAGGAGTTTTTGGCACAGGAATTAAAATCCGGAGAAACTGCCGGATTTGACGGCAGGGTGCTCAGCGCATCAGAAGGGAAAAAACTCCGATCTGTTTTAAAAGAAAATAAGATCAATATCAGCAGCTCCAGAGATATTGTAGATGAAGCGTGGGAGAATCGGCCGGCAATGGAAAAAACACCGGCCTGGTTCCTTACAATGGATGAGGCAGGAGAAAGCAGGGCAGATAAGCTGGAACGTGTCAGGGAAGAAATGGTGAAACAGGGAGCGGATGTACATCTGGTTACTTCGCTGGATGATATTGCATGGATTTATAATCTTCGTGGAATGGATATAGCCTGCAGCCCGGTAATTCAGGCCTATACCATTATTACCCTGGACGGTGCAGTTTTATTTGCACAAAGTGGGGTACTTAATGAGGCACAAAGAGATGTACTGGAAAAAGACAGAATCTTTGTAAGGGACTATGGTGATATCGTTCAGGTCTTAGAGAAGCTTCCGGAATGTACGCTATTAATGGATCCGGAAAAGGTAAGTGATGAACTGTATCATTGCCTGCCGGAACATGTGACCAAAAAAGAAACAACGGATCCTTCGGTTCTCATGAAGGCTGTGAAGAATCTGCAGGAGATAAAACAGGTACGAAGTGCTCATCTGCGGGATGGGGTGGCAATGACCAGATATATGTACTGGTTGAAGCACATTCCGGAAACAGTACATGTAACGGAGATGGAGGCTGCGGATCATCTGGAAACGCTTAGAAGAGGGCAGAAGGGTTATCTGGAGCCCAGCTTTGAAACGATTTCTGCTTATGGCAAAAATGCAGCTATGTGCCATTATATTTCCACAAGAGAAACAGATACAGAAATCAAAAAAGAAGGCTTTTATCTTGTAGACGCAGGCGGGCAGTACAGAGCTGGTACAACAGATATTACAAGAACGGTTGTAATGGGAACCGTAACGGAGGAACAGAAGTTTCATTATACGCTGGTATTAAAGGGTATGATCGATCTGGCAAAGGCCAGATTCCATCAGGGTACAAATGGGCAGATGTTGGATTATCTGGCAAGAGGGCCGCTGCTTGAGCATGGACTGGACTTTAATCATGGTACCGGACATGGAGTAGGCGCACTTCTGAATGTACATGAGCCGCCTAATTTTATTCACTGGAGATTGCCAGATCATCTGAAAACAGTTTTTCAGGAGGGGATGATCACTTCTGATGAGCCAGGAGTTTACGTAGAAGGAAGCCATGGGATACGTATAGAGAATCTGATTTTGTGTGTGAAGGATTCCCAGGATGGACTTTTGCATTTTGAAACACTGACTCTTTGTCCGATTGATCTTTCCGCTGTGAAAATGGAATACCTGGATTGTGAAGAAAAGAAATGGCTGGATCAGTATCACGAAATGGTATATGAGAAGATTAAAGCCTTTTTGCCGGAAGAAGAGCGGGAATGGCTTAAAAACGTAACAAGTCCCATCAGGGACTAAAAGTATGGAAAAGCTGTTGTTATAAAGCAACGGCTTTTCTTTTTTTGGTTGAGAGAAGCAGGTTTTTGCTTTATAATAAGGCGGTGTGGATAAAAAACGATGAAAAACACATAACAGTTACGAACGAAGAGAAAACAGGGAGTATTTATATATGCAGAAACAGGAAAAAATGATTTATCTGGATTGTTCCAGTGGAATCAGCGGAGATATGACAGTAGCAGCTCTTCTGGATCTTGGGGCTGATCCGGAGCATCTGGTAAAAACTCTGGAAAGCCTGCCTTTGGACGGCTGGAAAGCAGAGATTTCAAATGTGACCAAATCCGGTTTAAGGGTTTGCGATTTTAATGTGATCCTTGAGCATGATAATTATGACCACGATATGGAGTATCTTCACGGACACAGCCATGAAGAGCATGTTCATCATGACAGTGTCCATAAAAACGGACATCATGGACGAAATCTTCAGGAGATCACCCGGATTCTTCAGGCTGGAAATATGACTCCTTATGCACTGGAACTGGCGCTTAAGATTTTCAGGATCCTGGCAGAGGCAGAAGGAAGTGTGCATGGAAAGCCGGTGGATCAGGTACATTTTCATGAAGTGGGTGCAGTGGATTCTATTATTGATATTGCAGCAGCTGCGATATGTCTGGATGATCTTCAGGTACGGGAAGTGGTTATTCCGATTGTAAATGAAGGACAGGGACAGATCCGCTGCCAGCATGGCCTTCTTCCCATTCCTGTTCCTGCAACATCAGCTATTGCTCAGGCATATCAGCTGCCACTTCATATTACTCATGTGCAGGGAGAACTGGTAACGCCTACCGGTGCGGCGATTGCAGCGGCGATTAGAACCAGGGATACTTTGCCGGAGCAGTTTATCATCAAAAGAATGGGTATGGGCGGTGGTAAGCGAGATTACGGGATTGCAGGGATTCTTCGTGCCATGTGGATCCAAGTACCTGAGGAGAATAAGAATCCGGAGAGTCTGGGAGAAACTGGCGAAACCAGAGAAGCCCCGGATGATAAAGAAAGAGATCAGGTGATGGTACTGGAAAGTAATCTGGACGACTGTACAGGAGAAACACTTGGTTTTGTTATGGAAGAGCTGTTGCAGGCAGGAGCACTGGATGTCTGGTATCAGCCAATTTATATGAAGAAGAATCGTCCCGCCTACAAGCTGAGTATCCTTTGCAAAATACAAGATCGGAAAAGTATGGAAAAACTGGTCTTTGTCCATACCACAGCTATAGGGATCAGATATTACCTGGTAAACCGCTCTAAAATGATTCGGGAGATTAAGAATGTGAGTACGGTTTATGGGATAGCAAAAGTGAAATCCTGCACCTGGGAAGGAGAATGCTATTGCTATCCGGAAAGTGATAGCGTGGCAGAACTGGCACGTAAAAATAAAAAGAGCTTTTCAGAACTTTATCATGAGATTAAATTAGAAGCTGAAAAGACAATGTAACAGAAAAAAGAGCCCTGCCGGGCCGGGAATGCTGTTAATTCCCTTCAAGCTCGGCAAGGCTTTTTTTCAATTCGATCATCTTATCGCGTAGCTGTGCGGCCTGTTCAAAGTTAAGATCAGCTGCAGCAGCACGCATCTGTTTTTCTACCTGGGAGATCAGTTTGGTAAGCTCTTTTTTGTTCATTGATTCAGGATCCTTGGCAAGCTTCACTTCTGTTTCTGCTACTGCCTTGGATACTGCGATCAGATCACGGACGGCTTTTTTGATAGTGGTTGGCTTAATACCATGTTCCTGATTATAGGCATCCTGTAACTGACGGCGCCGTCTGGTCTCATCAATGGCCTGACGCATGGAATCGGTCATGGTATCTGCATACATGATCACATGGCCTTCACTGTTACGTGCAGCACGGCCAATGGTCTGTATCAGGGAGGTTTCCGAACGGAGGAAGCCTTCCTTGTCTGCATCCAGGATTGCTACAAGAGTGATCTCCGGGATGTCAAGGCCTTCTCGAAGCAGGTTGATACCTATCAGTACATCGAATATATCAAGACGCATATCCCGGATGATCTGTGCACGCTCCAGTGTATCAATATCCGAGTGAAGGTAACGTACACGGATCCCCACATCCTTCATATATTGGGTAAGATCCTCTGCCATCCGTTTGGTCAGGGTTGTGATCAGGATCTTATGCTTCTTTTCTACCTCTTTATTCACTTCTCCGATCAGGTCATCGATCTGGCCTTCTACAGGACGTACCTCTACTTCCGGATCCAGAAGGCCGGTAGGACGGATGAGCTGTTCTGCACGAAGAAGTTCATGATCTGCTTCGTATTCACCAGGAGTAGCAGATACAAACAGAACCTGATCTAACTTCTGCTCAAATTCATCAAAGCTTAAAGGTCGGTTGTCCTTTGCAGAGGGAAGACGGAAACCGTAATCCACCAGGGTCTGCTTACGGTTTTGATCACCGGCATACATGGCACCGATCTGAGGCACCGTTTTATGGGACTCATCTATGATCAGAAGAAAATCATCTCCGAAATAATCCAGAAGGGTGTAAGGGGGCTGACCAGGAGCAAGACCTGCCAGGTGCCTGGAATAATTCTCAATGCCAGAGCAGAAGCCGGTTTCTTTCATCATTTCGATATCAAAATTGGTTCGTTCGGAAATACGCTGGGCTTCCAGAAGCTTGTCTTCGCTTTTAAAGTAAGTAACACGTTCTTCCAGTTCTTCTTCGATTGCCTTGGCTGCACGCTGGATTTGTTCCATTGGTACTACATAATGAGAAGCCGGAAAAATCCCTGCATGGGAAACCTCACATTTGATCTCACCGGTAAGCACATCAATCTCTGTGATCCGGTCGATCTCATCGCCGAAAAACTCTACACGGATCGCACTGTCAGAGTAGTTGGCAGGGAAGATCTCCAGAGTATCTCCACGTACCCGGAAGGTACTGCGGTGAAAATCCATTTCATTCCTGGTGTACTGGATATCGATCAGTTCCCGGATCACTTCATCCCGGTCTTTGGTCATGCCAGGCCGAAGAGAGATCATCATGTCCTGGAATTCCTGAGGAGAACCCAGACCGTAAATGCAGGAAACAGAAGATACAATGATCACATCACGCCTTTCGGACATGGCAGCAGTAGCGGAAAGACGAAGCTTATCGATCTCATCATTGATGGCTGAATCCTTGGCAATATACGTATCAGAGGAGGGAACATAAGCTTCCGGCTGATAATAGTCATAATAGGAAACAAAATATTCCACTGCGTTCTCAGGGAAGAACTCCTTAAACTCACCATACAGCTGTGCTGCCAGTGTTTTATTGTGGGCAAGGACAAGGGTAGGCTTATTCAGCTGTGTGATCACATTGGCCATGGTAAAGGTCTTACCTGAGCCGGTAACACCCAGCAGGGTTTCAAACTGGTTACCTTCTTTGAAGCCCTTGACCAGTTCCTCAATGGCCTGCGGCTGATCGCCGGTAGGTTTGTATTCGGAATGTAATTTGAAATGATCCATGGAAACACCTCTTTGTCAGAATCTATTTATGGGTGGACGTTACCGTCTGCGCTGTACTCTGTTTCCCGATTATAGCAGAAATACTTTTGAAAGTATAGGGATAATACTGATTATTTCTACTGCAACTACAGAGTAGGTTGCAATCTTCATCAGTATTTCAATCACAAGTAACCAGAGTGAAAGAAATTCAAAAGAGACTGCGTTTGTCGAAAGGAAAACCACAGATAAAATAGATAATAAACCTATGTAAGGAGGGATGAATCTCTTGAGATTTATGGAATTAAGCTATCCGGTGTGCTATATGGGCTTTTATGTGAGGAAGGCAGCTGCGTTTTGGAAATGTCAGCGGTACAGCAGGGAATACCATTCCAGGGGATTTAATCTCCCTGAATCTGAAAGAAGTGGAAAATCTTATAAAAAAACTTATGAAAATGACCGGCAGGTGTAAACACATCTGACCGGTCATTTTGTGATCTTACAGGAAATCCCAAATCTTCCTGCAATTTTCAGTGAATGATAACGCTTCGCCTGGAACTGTTGTAGGTATATACCTGTCCGCCAAGTGCTTTTATATTTTGAAGATTCCGGGCTACTGCAGGATAAGTCCGGAGAAAAGCAGGGGCATCCACAAAAGTGATATCAGCACCGATATATTTATAGAAGGAATAACGACCTGTATTATTGCCGTGGTGCGGCGCCTGCAGAAAGGTGGATTTTAGTTGCTTCTTATATGTACTGATCAGCCGTCTGCCTACCTTTGTGAGAATATCTCCTGTGAACAGCATGCTGGTTTTCCTGCCGGATACTTTAAATACCAGGGAGGAACCATTGCAGATGTCTTTGGTGGTATTGGTAAGGGTGTTGCTGTAACCGTTGAAAAACTGAAATTTCAGTCCGGAAAAACGGAAGCTGTCACCTGCTCCTTTCCAGTGGATTTTGGAGGTGCCGCACATTAATTTCATAAACTGCTGAAACACAGGATATTCATCCCAGCTGTGTTTAAATTTACGGTAGCGACTGTCATTGATCTTAGGAGCGATCACTTTTCGAATCTGGATATCTCCTGGAGAAGAAAAGATTTTGATAAAAGCACCGGCATGATCCGGATGCGGGTGAGTGATGATCCACAGATCAACTTTGCTGCCCAGACTTTGGATGGTCTTACGGACAAAGGCCTCCTGATCTGTCCAGCCACCATCTACTACGATCAGTTTGCCGTTACTGCCCTTGATGGTATAGAACATGGACTGCTTTCCGGCATGGTCATCGCCGTACTGGGTAACGCGCCAAGTGACAGAAGCAGTGCCGGCTGAGCATGGAACAGCAGGAGAAAGAAATAAAGCCAGTAAAAGAGTCAGAAGCCCGATAGCCAGTCCTGTAAAATAGGTCAGATGTTTTTTATAATCCATTGTAGTGTTTTCCTTTTTTTATATTGAGTAACTATATTATAAGCCGTTTACAATCATTTCTCAATCAGGAAAAATCATCACCAAATTTTCACACAAATATTTTGTAAAAAATATTGACAAACTTTTACAACAGGTGTATCTTAAGACCATAGATGTTAGCACTCCATTATGTTGAGTGCTAACAGAAACAGATGGAGAAAGGAGCAAACATTCATGGATGACGTATTAGATGAGCGCAAAAAGAAAATACTGAAAGCAATCATCAAAACATACATGGAAACAGGTGAGCCGGTAGGTTCCAGGACAATTTCCAAATATCCAGATCTGAATGTAAGTTCAGCAACCATCCGGAATGAGATGTCAGACCTGACCGATATGGGATATATCGTACAGCCTCATACATCTGCAGGAAGGATTCCATCTGACAAAGGCTATCGTCTCTATGTAGATGAACTGACCAGGGAAAAGGAATCAGAGATCGCAGAGATCCGTGAGATGATGATAGAGAACACGGATAAGATGGATAAAGTATTAAAGAAGGTTGCCAAGGTTTTGGCAGCCAATACTAATTATGCCACTATGATCACGGTTCCACAGTACAGCGGAAGCCGATTGAAATTCATTCAGCTTTCCCGAGTCAGTGAGCACCAGCTGATCGCAGTTGTTGTTTGTGAAGGCAATGTGATCCGCAATCAGATCATTGATCTGGACGAAGAGATGGATGACCAGACTATTCTGAAATTAAACCTTCTTCTGAATACCAACCTGAACGGAGTTCCTATCCAGGATATCAATCTTGGTATGATCGCCAGACTGAAGGAGCAGGCAGGAACCCACAGCGGTGTGGTAGCTACCGTGTTAGACGCAGTGGCAGCCACCATTCAGGTGGATGAGGAAGATTTGGAAGTATATACATCAGGAACCACCAATATTTTTAAATATCCGGAGCTGGCTGACAAGTCCAGAGCAAGCGAGCTGATCTCCACTTTCGAGGATAAGAAGGAATTGGCAGATATGGTTCGTGAGAGCATGGGTGATCAGGAAAGCACAGGTGTTCAGGTGTACATCGGTGATGAGGTTCCCATTCAGACCATGAAGGATTGCAGTGTTGTGACTGCCTCTTATGAGTTGGGCAATGGGATGCATGGAACCATCGGTATCATCGGACCTAAGCGTATGGATTATGAGAATGTTGTGGACAGCTTGAAGAAGCTTAAGGTTCATCTTGATGAAGCAGTAAATAAGAAAACATAGAAAGGCGGTTGACAGCGTGTCAGATATAAAGAAAGAAACCGAAGCTACAGAAGAAACAGTTGAGATTCCGGTGACTGACGGCAGCGAAGAAGAGACAGCAGCTGAGGCTGAGGATACAGAGAAAGAATCTTCCAAAGAAGAGGAAAAAGAAGTTCCAGAGGCTGAAGCATCAGAAGAGCCAGAAACAAAAGATGCCAAACCGGAAGAAAAGACAAAGACTTCTTTCTTCGGAAAAAAGAAAAAAGATAAATTTGAACAGCAGGTGGAAGAGCTTACCGATCGTTTAAAGAGAAACATGGCTGAGTTTGATAATTTCCGTAAAAGAACGGAAAAAGAAAAGGCCAGCATGTATGTGATCGGAGCAAGAGATATTGTTGAAAAGATCCTGCCTGTTGTGGATAATTTTGAAAGAGGACTTGCACAGGCTCCAGAGGGAGATGCCTTTGCAGATGGCATGAAGATGATCTACAAACAGTTGATGACCGCTCTTGATGAGATGGGTGTTAAGGAGATCGAGGCCAAAGGCAAAGAGTTTGATCCGAACCTCCATAATGCAGTGATGCATGTAGAGGATGAAAATGCAGGTGCTAATGAAGTAGTAGAAGTATTCCAGAAGGGATATACCTATAAAGATTTTGTTGTAAGACACAGTATGGTTAAAGTTGCAAATTAATCAGGAGGGAATTATCATGAGTAAGATTATTGGTATTGATTTAGGTACTACAAACAGTTGTGTAGCAGTTATGGAAGGTGGAAAACCTACCGTTATTGCAAATACAGAAGGATCCAGAACAACACCGTCTGTTGTTGCATTTACAAAGACAGGTGAGCGTCTGGTAGGTGAGCCTGCAAAACGTCAGGCTGTAACAAATGCAGAGAAGACAATCTCCTCTATCAAGAGAGAGATGGGTACAGATTATCGTGTAAATATTGATGGCAAGAAATATTCTCCACAAGAGATTTCCGCTATGATCCTTCAGAAGCTGAAAAAAGATGCAGAAGGATACTTAGGTGAGCCTGTAACAGAGGCTGTGATCACAGTTCCAGCATATTTCAATGATGCACAGCGTCAGGCTACCAAGGATGCAGGTAAGATCGCAGGTCTTGATGTAAAACGTATTATCAACGAGCCTACAGCAGCAGCTCTTGCTTATGGTCTTGATAATGAAAAAGAGCAGAAGATCATGGTATATGACCTTGGCGGTGGTACATTTGATGTTTCTATCATTGAGATCGGCGATGGTGTTATCGAGGTTCTTTCCACAGCAGGTAATAACCGTCTTGGTGGTGATGACTTCGACCAGAGAATCACAGATTATATGCTTTCCGAGTTCAAGAAGAACGAGGGTGTTGATTTAAGCAACGATAAAATGGCACTTCAGAGACTGAAAGAAGCAGCTGAGAAAGCAAAGAAAGAGCTTTCTTCTGCAACAACAACCAATATCAACCTGCCGTTCATTACAGCTACAGCAGAAGGTCCGAAGCATTTCGACATGAACCTTACAAGAGCTAAATTCGATGAACTGACACATGATCTGGTTGAGAAGACTGCTGAGCCGGTTCGCCGTGCACTTTCAGATGCAGGTCTTACAGCATCTGAGCTTGGTCAGGTACTTCTGGTTGGTGGATCTACACGTATCCCTGCTGTTCAGGATAAGGTTCGTCAGCTGACTGGCAAGGAGCCAAGCAAATCTCTTAACCCGGATGAGTGTGTTGCACTTGGTGCTTCCGTACAGGGTGGTAAGCTTGCAGGAGAGGCTGGCGCAGGTGATATCCTTCTTCTGGATGTTACTCCGCTGTCACTTTCTATCGAGACAATGGGTGGTATCGCTACAAGACTGATCGAGAGAAATACAACCATTCCTACAAAGAAGAGCCAGATCTTCTCTACAGCAGCAGATAATCAGACTGCTGTAGACATTAACGTAGTACAGGGTGAGCGTCAGTTCGCAAAAGACAACAAATCCCTTGGACAGTTCCGTCTGGATGGTATTCCGCCAGCACGTCGTGGTGTTCCGCAGATCGAGGTTACATTTGATATTGATGCCAATGGTATCGTAAATGTATCTGCAAAAGATCTTGGTACAGGCAAAGAGCAGCACATTACCATTACAGCAGGATCTAATATGTCTGAGTCCGATATCGACAAGGCAGTAAAAGAAGCTGCTGAGTTTGAGGCACAGGATAAGAAACGTAAAGAAGCAATCGATACAAAGAACAATGCAGATTCCATGGTATTCCAGGTTGAGAATGCCCTGAAAGAAGCAGGAGATAAGATCGATGCCAATGATAAGGCAGCAGTCGAGTCTGATCTGAATGCCCTGAAAGATATCCTTGCAAAATGCACAAATCCTGATGAAGTTACAGATTCTCAGGTAGCTGATATCAAAGCTGCACAGGAGAAGATGATGGAAAGTGCTCAGAAGCTTTTTGCAAAGATGTATGAGGCACAGAATCCACAGGGTGGAGCTGCAGGAGCAGGCCCGGATATGGGAGGCGCATCCCAGGGCGGAGCTACAGGCAGCAATGAAGCCGGATATGGTGATGATGTAGTTGACGCTGACTACAAAGAGGTGTAAAATAGCAGCTGTCTGTTTTTAATAGCACAGACGGCAGCATAAATAAAGTGACTGTTATGACGGCTGCTGCTTTGAAATAGAAGTGGCAGCCGATGTTAAGGTTCTAAATAATTATATTAGGGAAAAGAGACTATGGCTGATAAAAGAGATTACTACGAGGTTCTTGGTGTTGACAGGAATGCGGATGATGCAACACTGAAAAAAGCATATCGACAGTTAGCCAAGAAGTATCATCCGGATGTAAACCCGGGAGACAAAGAAGCTGAAGCAAAATTTAAAGAAGCCACAGAAGCCTACAGCGTGCTAAGTGATCCTGCGAAAAGAAAACAGTATGATCAGTTCGGGCATGCAGCCTTTGAAAATGGCGGCGGCGGTGGTGCTGGTGGTTTTGGTGGATTTGATTTTTCAGGTTCAGACATGGGAGATATTTTCGGGGACATATTTGGCGATCTGTTTGGAGGCGGAAGCAGGAGAAGACCGAATAACGGGCCTACAAAGGGAGCCAATCTCCGTGCAAGAGTCAATATTACATTTGAGGAAGCTGTTTTCGGATGTGATAAGGAGCTGGAGATCACATTAAAAGATGAATGCACTACCTGCCACGGCACAGGAGCCAAACCGGGTACATCTCCGGTTACCTGTCCAAGATGTAACGGGGAAGGTCAGATCGTCTATACCCAGCAGTCCATGTTTGGCATGGTGCGTAATGTACAGACCTGTCCGGACTGCCATGGAACTGGAAAGATCATCAAAGAAAAGTGTTCCGCTTGTCGGGGAACCGGTTATACTTCCAGCAGGAAGAAGATCCAGGTGTCCGTACCGGCAGGTATTGACAATGGACAGAGCATCCGCATCCGTGAAAAGGGTGAGCCAGGAGTAAACGGAGGACCAAGAGGAGATCTTCTTGTTGAAGTGAACGTGGCTCGTCATCCTATTTTCCAGAGACAGGATATGAATATTTTTTCTACAGCTCCTATTACTTATGCTCAGGCAGCATTGGGCGGAGATGTGAAGATCAGCACTGTGGACGGAGATGTGGTATATACAGTGAAGCCCGGCACACAGACAGACACTAGGATCCGCCTGAAAGGCAAAGGAGTTCCTTCCCTGCGGAATAAGAACATACGTGGTGATCATTATGTTACCCTGGTGGTTCAGGTTCCTACAGGCCTGAATGAAGAGGCCAAGGAAGCCCTTCGCAGATTTGATGAAGCTTGCGGCAACCGTCCTGCTGAATCCAAAGGGGATGGATCAGAAAAGAAGAAAAAAAGCTTCATGGACAAATTAAAAGAGACTTTTGAAGAGTAAAACAAAGGTTTGATGGTGAGAAATACGAGAAAAGAGGGATTCACCTCTTTTCTTTTTTTGTGTCTTATTGTATATTAAGGGTTAGACCTAATATAGAAAAGGAGTCGTCGGCTTTGAAAGAAAAAGCAAAATGGAAACAATTTCTTGATAAATATGTACCCAGATGGGCGGTTCTCCCGCTTTTGACTATCCTGGCAGCTAATTGTCTGATCTACTGGGGAAGTGATCTTCTTACTGCAAACAGGCATCATTTCGACTTTACCATGGGATTTGACCGGGCTGTGCCTCTGGTTCCATTTTTTGTGTGGTTTTATATCCTGGCATTTCCTTTCTGGGCAATTGGATATCTTCTGTCTGCAAGAAGGGGTAAAAAAACATTTTACAGATTTGTGGCTACAGACCTGACCATTCATCTGACATGCTTTATTTTATTCCTTGTAATCCCTACCACCAATATCCGGCCGGAGCTGACAGATGGCACTATTTCTGAAAAGATCCTGGGTATTGTGTATGCTATGGATGGAGGTGTGCATCCATCTAATCTTTTTCCTTCCATCCATTGTTATGTAAGCTGGATGTGTTATCGTGGACTTAAGGGAGCCAGGGAGATTCCTGTGTGGTATCAGAGATTTTCCTTTGTATTTGCATCACTGATCATTGTTTCCACCCAGGTATTGAAGCAGCATTATATTGTGGATGCTGTGGCAGGAGTGGCACTTGTGGAAATATTCTGGAGATTTTACGGTAAAAAGCAGCGTTACCAGAAGCTGATGGGATTTTTTGAGGTGTTAAATCACAAGATTTGGAAAGGAGAAGGAAATTTAGATGAAGTGGAATCGTTTTACCATTAAGACAAAAACAGAGGCAGAGGATGTGATCATTTCAGCTCTTGCGGATGTGGGAATCCAGGGTGTGGAGATCCAGGACAAGCAGCCTCTTACAGATGAAGATAAAGCACAGATGTTTGTAGATATTATGCCTGATTGTCCAGAGGATGACGGGATCGCATACCTGAATTTTTATCTTGAAGAAGATAAGGATACAGAAGAAGTACTGCAAAATGTACGCCAGGTACTGGATGAGGTCAGCTCTTATATGGATATTGGAGAGGGCAGTATTGAACAGTCCCAGACAGAGGATAAGGACTGGATCAATAACTGGAAAGAATACTTCCATCAGTTTTATGTAGATGATATTCTGATCGTACCTTCCTGGGAAGAGGTTAAAGAAGAGGATAAAGGGAAAATGATCCTTCATATCGATCCGGGCACTGCTTTTGGCACTGGTATGCATGAGACGACCCAGCTGGTGATCCGTCAGCTGAAAAAGCTGGTCCATAAAGATACACAGATGTTGGATGTAGGAACAGGAAGCGGTATTCTTGGCATTGTAGGATTGAAGCTGGGAGCAGCCCATGTAGTTGGCACGGATCTGGATCCCTGTGCAGTTCCTGCAGTCGCAGAGAATAAAGAAGCCAATGGGATCCCGGATGATGCCTTTGATATGATGATCGGTAATATTATTGATGATAAGAAGATCCAGGATCAGGCAGGCTACGAGAAGTATGATCTTGTAACAGCCAATATCCTGGCAGATGTATTGGTTGCTCTGACACCAGAAGTGGTAAGCCATATGAAAAAGGGCGCTTATTATGTAACATCAGGGATTCTGGATGTGAAAGAGGACACGGTGGTACAGGCTGTGAAAGCTGCCGGTCTTTTGGTGGAAGAGATCACCCATCAGGGTGAGTGGGTATGTGTGACAGCAAGAAAGGAATAAGCATGCAGAGATTTTTTGTAGAGCCTGGACAGGTAGATGAAGCTGCAGGACAGATCCTGATCTGTGGGGATGATGTGAACCATATCCGGAATGTTCTCCGTATGCGGGAAGGTGAAGAACTTTGGATCAGTGCAGGGGGCGAAAAGGAATATTATTGCAGCATCCAATCCCTTTCACCGGAACAGATAGAACTTAAGATTTATTATATTTCCAGGCCGGATTATGAACTTCCAACCCGGCTGTATCTTTTCCAGGGGATTCCCAAAGGAGATAAGATGGATCTGATCGTGCAGAAAGCAGTGGAGCTTGGGGCTTATTCCATTATCCCGGTAGAGATGAAACGGTGTGTGGTACGGCTTGATGCCAAGAAAGCCCAGAAGAAACAGCAAAGATGGCAGCAGATCGCAGAAGGTGGTGCAAAGCAGTCGAGAAGGATGATCGTTCCAAAGGTAGAGCCGGTAATGTCCTTCAAAGAAGCTTTGGATTTTGCCGGGCAGATGGATCTTTGTCTTATTCCGTATGAGAATGCTAAGGGAATGGAAGAAACACGACAGATTCTGTCTCAAGTAAAGCCAGGGATGAGCGTAGGGATATTCATTGGTCCTGAAGGCGGTCTTGAAAAAGAAGAGGTCCAGCTTGCCATGGAACATGGAGCAAGACAGATCACACTGGGGCACAGGATCCTGCGTACAGAGACAGCAGGAATGGCGATCCTGTCAGTACTGATGTTCCAGCTGGAGGAAAGATAAGATGGAAGCATATTTTGATAATTCAGCCACAACCAGATGCTATCCTCAGGTAGCACAGATCGTGGTAAAAACAATGACAGAGGATTTTGGCAACCCTTCAGCCATGCATCAGAAGGGTGTGGAAGCAGAAAAATACATCCGCGATACAAAGGAGATCCTTGCAAGGATCCTGAAAGTAAAGGAAAAAGAGATCTTTTTTACATCCGGTGGGACAGAAAGCAATAATCTTGCCTTGTTTGGGGCAGCCCAGGCTAATGCAAGAAGTGGAAAACACGTGATCACTACAGCAGTGGAGCATGCAGCAGTAGGGCAGCCAATGGAAAGGCTGGCGCAAATGGGCTATGAAGTTACAGTCCTTCCTGTAGATCGTACAGGTGTGGTAGATATGAAAGCCTTGGAAGAAGCACTTCGTCCGGATACGATCCTTGTTTCTACCATGTATGTGAATAATGAAGTGGGTGCAGTGATGCCTGTGGAAAAGATCGGAGCACTTGTCCATGAGAAAAGCCCTAAGGCTTTGTACCATGTGGATGCTATCCAGGCATTTGGAAAATATACCATCCATCCTAAAAAGACAGGGATTGATCTGTTGTCTGTAAGCAGTCATAAGCTGCACGGACCCAAGGGGGTTGGTTTTTTGTATATCAACGAGAAAGCAAAGATACAGCCCCAGATCCTTGGTGGCGGACAGCAGGATGGGATGCGTTCCGGTACAGACAATGTACCGGGGATCGCAGGTCTTGGTGTAGCTGCACAGATGGTTTATGACCATTTGGAGGAAAACAGGGAGCATCTTTATCAGCTGAAGGAATACTTGGCAGAGGGGCTTTTAAAGCTGGATGATGTATGCCTGAATGGTATGGGATTACGGGAAGGGGCACCACAGATCTTAAGTGCCAGCTTTCTTGGTATTAGAAGCGAAGTACTGCTTCATACACTGGAAGACCGGGGAATCTATGTTTCAGCAGGAAGCGCCTGCTCAAGCCATAAACGTAAAGCAGCAGGTACTTTGGCTGCCATGGGAATGCCGGTCTCCCAGAAAGAGAGTACACTTCGGTTCAGCTTTTCAGAAGAAAATACATTTGAAGAAATTGATTACTGTCTGGAAGTCCTTCGGGAAGTGGTTCCTGTACTTCGCAGATATTCCAGGCATTAGGAGGAGAATTAATGATATATCATGCATTTTTGATCAAGTATGCAGAGATTGCCATCAAGGGAAAGAACAGATACCTGTTTGAGGATGCCCTTGTAAAGCAGATGAACATTGCCCTTTCTGCAGTAGAAGGAGATTTTAGTGTTGTTAAGGAGCAGGGACGCATTTATGTATTCTGCCCGGAAGAATATGATTATGAAGATACAGTGGCAGCTTTGAAAAGGGTATTTGGCATCGTATATATCTGCCCTGTTGTGATTTATGAAGATCAGGGCTTTGACCAGATGGCAAAGGATGTGGTTTCTTATATGCAGGCCTGCCATCCGGGATATGCAGGCACTTTTAAGGTCTATACAAGAAGGGCAAAGAAATCTTATCCTATTCCATCTATGGAGGTAAGTGCAAAGCTTGGCGGCAGTATTCTGGATGCTTTTCCGGAGGCCAGGGTGGATGTACATGAGCCTGCGCTTACACTTTCCGTGGAGATCCGTGAGAAGATCTATGTTTATTCCCAGGCTATCAAGGGACCGGGCGGTATGCCGGTTGGAACCAATGGCAAGGCAATGCTTCTGCTTTCCGGCGGTATTGACAGTCCGGTAGCAGGATATATGATCGCAAAGCGTGGAGTAAAGATTGAGGCTGTCTATTTCCATGCTCCGCCATACACCAGTGAGCGTGCAAAGCAGAAGGTTGTGGATCTGGCAAAGTTGGTGGCAAAATACAGCGGTCCTATCCGCCTCCATGTAGTAAACTTTACAGATATCCAATTATATATTTATGATCAGTGTCCACATGATGAGCTGACCATTATCATGCGCCGGTATATGATGAGGATCGCAGAGCATTTTGCTAAGAAGGACAATTGTCTGGGACTGATCACAGGAGAGAGCATCGGTCAGGTAGCCAGTCAGACCCTGCAGAGTCTTGCTGCCACCAATGAGGTGTGTACACTGCCTGTATACAGACCTGTGATTGGATTTGACAAGCAGGAGATTGTGGAAAGAGCCTGGGAGATCGGCACATATGATACTTCTGTCCTTCCTTATGAAGATTGCTGTACCATTTTTGTGGCAAAGCATCCGGTAACAAAGCCAAATCTGAAGGTGATCAGCCGTTCAGAGGAGAAGCTTTCTGAGAAGATCCAGGAGTTGATGGATGAGGCATTAAGAACCACAGAGGTGATTGAGATAAGATAAAAATAAAAAAAGAGGAACTGTGTACAGTTCCTCCCCAGATGGCTGGTGATGATGAAAATTATTCTACAGTATATTTCTGGATAATATCCATTACACCGTCAAGTGCGGATCCGTCAGCGTGGATGTTCAGGTCGATAGGCTTGGATAAGTCAAGGCTGAAGATACCCATGATTGACTTGGCGTCAATAACATATCTGCCGGATACTAAATCAAAGTCACAGTCAAATTTGCTGATTTCATTAACGAATGCTTTCACCTTGTCAATAGAGTTAAGTGAGATTTTTACTGTTTTCATTTTAATAACCTCCCTTGGGATAATTGTTATTTGTAACGGTTCAGTAACTGACAGGATGCTGCCGGCTGAATTGTTACGTTATCTTACAGATTTCATCTTACCTGTGCATATTCTAAAAGTCAAGGTGAAAAGAGATAAAAAAAATCGAAAGAATTAGTGAAATTGTATAAAAAATAAAAACGCTGCAGAAGCAAGATATACGTTGTATGATGCACATCTTGCAGTAAGAATGCCTGTGAGCATTCATGAAAGGAAAGTAGGAATCGGAAAATATGAAGAAAAAAGCAGCATTGCATAACCTGGGATGCAAGGTAAATGCCTATGAGGTAGAGGCCATGCAGCAGCTTTTGGAACAGGCCGGGTATGAAATCGTACCTTTTGAACCTGGGGCAGATGTTTATGTGATCAATACATGCACTGTTACCAATATTGCAGACCGTAAATCAAGACAGATGCTTCACAAAGCAAAAAAAATGAATCCAGAAGCAGTGGTAGTGGCTACCGGGTGTTATGTGCAGACTGATCAGGGAAAGCTGGATAAGGATCCGGCTGTGGATCTGATCCTTGGAAATAACCAGAAAAAGAACATTGTACAGGCACTGGAGGAATACCAGGAAGTCAGAGAAAAGGCTGCCCATGTGATCAAAATCAACCAGACAAAAGAATACGAAGAATTGAATATCCAGAAAACAGCAGAGCATGTGCGTGCTTATATCAAAGTACAGGATGGATGCAATCAGTTCTGTACCTATTGTATCATTCCTTATGCAAGAGGCAGAGTCCGCAGCAGGAAAGCAGAGCATGTGTTGAAGGAAGTGCAGGCACTGGCAGATGCAGGATACAAGGAAGTGGTGCTTACTGGGATCCATTTATCTTCCTATGGTGTGGATTTTCAGGAAGAAGAAAAAGAAACCCTTCTGTCTTTGATACTGAAAGTGCACCAGATCGACGGGATCCGACGGATCCGCCTGGGGTCCTTGGAGCCTGGGATCGTAACAAGGGAGTTTGCACAGACTTTATCTGGCCTTCCGAAAATTTGTCCCCATTTTCATCTTTCCTTACAAAGCGGCTGTGATGCAACGCTTCAGCGTATGAACCGGAGATACAGAAGTGATGAATACAGGCAGAAGTGTAAGCTTTTGCGGGAGTATTTTTCCAATCCTGCGCTGACCACAGATGTGATCGTAGGTTTTCCAATGGAGACAGAAGAAGAGTTTTTACAGTCAAAGAATTTTGTGGACAGCATCCATTTTTATGAAACCCATATTTTTAAATATTCCATGCGTCAGGGCACTAAGGCAGCAGCTATGGAAGGACAGATCCCGGAGCCAGTAAAAGCAGGACGCAGTGATCAGATGCTTCAGATGCATCATATTCATGCGGCTGAATATGAAAGATCTCTTCTTGGACAGAAGCTGGAAGTGCTTCTGGAAGAAGAAATTCAGGTAAATGGCAGAGAATATTATCTGGGACACAGTAAGGAGTATGTAAAGGTAGCAGTGGAGAAATCCAAAGGGTATGGCATAAATGATATTATCACACTTCAGGCAGAGGACTTTTTGGACCAACATATGCTCCTTGGAAAGTTTTGATTGTATTTTACTGAGAATTATATTATTATAAAATAGAAATAATTTTAAGGACGTGAGAGACAATGGCAGAGAACAATCTGGGAAGTACACAGTATTTCCGTTCAAAACCGGACCAGGATCTGGAAGTTAAGGAGATTCTGGATCTGGTGTACAATGCGATGGAAGAAAAGGGATACAATCCTGTGAATCAGATCGTTGGTTATATTATGTCTGGTGATCCCACTTATATCACCAGTCATAAGGGAGCCAGAAGCATGATCATGAAAGTGGAACGTGACGAACTGGTAGAAGAGCTTCTTACCGAGTATATTAAGAACAGATCCTGGGAAGGCTGATTATGAGAATTCTGGGATTAGATTACGGTTCTAAGACTGTGGGAGTTGCAGTGAGTGATCCGTTAGGCATAACAGCACAGGGTGTGAGTACGATCTGGCGCAAGCAGGAGAACAAGCTTCGCCAGACACTTGCCCAGATCGGGAAACTTGTGGAGGATTACCAGGTGGAACGGATTGTACTTGGATATCCTAAGAACATGAATAATACAGTAGGAGAGCGGGCTTTGAAATCTCTGGAGTTTAAAGAAATGCTGGAGAGACGTACAGGCCTGCCTGTTGTTATGTGGGACGAAAGACTGACTACAGTAGAAGCGAACCGTACATTAATGGAATCAGGAGTAAGGCGTGAGAACCGCAAACAGTATCTGGATGAGTTGGCGGCTATTTTTATTTTGCAGAGTTACCTGGACGCATACGGACGGGAAGATGCAGTGAGAGAGGTTAATATCTGATGGAAAAGATCAAATTTCAGTCCGAGGACGGAATCGTAGAATTTTATGTTGAAGAGCAGACCACAATTGCAGGGATCACCTATCTCCTTGTTTCTGATTCGCAGGATGATGAAGCAAATGCCTATATTTTGAAGGATATCTCTGAGAAAGACAGTCAGGAAGCATGTTATGAGATGATCCAGGATGATTCGGAGCTTGAAGCTATATCCAGAGTCTTTGCCCAAATGTTAGATGACGTGGACCTTGAAGCATAAAATGGAGGACGAAGCGATTGAAAAGCGAAAACAATGAGAACAGGAACAGCAGCGGGCAGTCACCGGCTGCTATGTGGGGAACCAAAAAACAGTCCACAAATACAAAACAGAAAAATTATAATTATAAATACAAATCAAAATCAGGATATAACAGGCAGAATTCGAAAAGTACAGGCAAGCCGGCTGTAAAAGCTGCTGTGAAACCAGAAGCAAAGGCAGTTGTAAAGCCATCACCAAAGTCGGCAGAAAAGCTGGCAGAAAAGCCATCCAGGCAGCTCCCCAAGAATCCTGTAAAGGGTGTGGCGAAAAGAGGCAGAAAGTCCGGTTATACAGGTAAGAAGCTAAAGATCATCCCGCTGGGAGGACTTGAGCAGATCGGTATGAATATTACAGCTTTTGAATATGATGACAGCATTGTAGTAGTGGACTGCGGTCTTGCTTTCCCTGAGGATGATATGCTGGGTATCGACCTGGTGATCCCGGATGTGACTTATTTGAAGGATAATATTTCCAAGGTTAAAGGATTTGTGATCACCCATGGGCATGAGGATCATATCGGGGCATTACCTTATGTACTCCGGGATGTAAATGTGCCGATCTATTCCACAAAGCTGACCCTGGCACTGATCGCCAACAAGCTGAAAGAGCACAATCTTACCAGGACAACTAAATTAAAAGAAGTAAAGCATGGACAGGTTATCAATCTTGGCGATTTTTCTATTGAATTTATTAAAACAAACCACAGTATTCAGGATGCATCAGCTCTGGCTATCTACTCACCGGTAGGCATTGTTGTCCACACCGGAGACTTTAAGGTGGATTATACACCTGTATTCGGAGATGCCATTGACCTGCAGCGTTTTGCCGAAATTGGCAGAAAGGGAGTGCTGGCACTGATGTGCGACAGTACCAATGCAGAGCGTCCGGGATTTACCATGTCTGAGCGGACAGTGGGTCATGTTTTTGACAATTTGTTTAATGAGCATAAATCTTCCAGGATCATTATTGCCACTTTTGCGTCCAACGTAGATCGTGTACAGCAGATTATTAATACTGCATACCGGTTTGGCAGGAAAGTGGCAGTTGAAGGACGCAGCATGGTAAATGTTATCACCACTGCTGCAGAACTGGGATATCTTCGGGTACCGGATCAGACCTTGATCGAGATCGACCAGGTAAAGAATTATCCGGATGAGCAGGTAGCACTTATCACTACTGGAAGTCAGGGAGAGTCTATGGCAGCACTTTCCCGTATGGCAGCCAATATCCATAAGAAGATCACTATAAAGCCTAATGATACGATTATTTTCAGCTCAAACCCTATCCCTGGCAATGAGAAAGCTGTATCCAAAGTAATCAATGAGCTTTCTATGAAGGGGGCAAAGGTTATTTTCCAGGATGCCCATGTTTCCGGACATGCCTGCCAGGAAGAGATCAAGCTTCTTTATTCCCTTGTTCGTCCAAAGTATGCCATTCCTGTACATGGTGAGTACCGCCATTTGACTGCACAGAAGCATGTTGCAGAAGAACTGGGATATTCTGATGAGAATATATTCATTCTTTCATCCGGCTGTGTGCTTGAGATGGATGGCCAGGATGCAGAAGTAACTGGCAAGGTGCATACTGGTGCGATCCTTGTGGATGGACTTGGTGTAGGTGATGTAGGGAATATTGTGCTCCGTGACCGTCAGCATCTTGCAGAAGACGGGATCATGATCGTTGTTATGACACTTGAGCGTCACAGCAATGTAGTACTTGCAGGACCGGATATTGTTTCAAGAGGATTTGTTTATGTGAGGGAATCTGAGGACTTGATGGATCATGCCAGAGAGACAGTGGAGAATGCGCTGGATGAATGTCTGGAGAAGAATATCACAGACTGGAGCAAGATCAAGACAAATGTGAAAGATGCATTAAGCGATTATGTTTGGAAGAGGACAAAGAGAAGTCCTATGATCCTGCCCATTATTATGGAGGCGTAGCCTCCAGGGAGGTACAAAAGAAATAAATGGATACGAAAGTAATTGAAGAAAAGATCGATTCCCTGCTGGATGCTGTTAAAAACAGCAGGGAATATGAGGAATACAAAAAACAGGAAGAACTTCTGGATCAGGATCCGGATTTGAAGGCAAGGGTTTTTCAATTCCGCAGTAATAATTTTCGGATGCAGAATGAGACCGGAAGGGATGATCTGTTCCAGGTGGCAGAACAGCTGTCAAGGGAGTCCAAAGAGCTTCGCAGGAATCCGCAGGTGAATGCATACCTGGATGCAGAGCTTGCCTTATGCAGGCTGATGCAGAAGATCTGTATACGTGTGACAGAAGGAATCCATATACAGATTCCGGAGTTCTGACAGACGGCCACAGGAAAGCCTATATAAAGGAGGTTGTAATGGGAAATACCAGAGACAAGATAGGAAAAGCCGGACTGGTTTTTGCAGGCGGAGTGTTCCGGATCGCATTGTACGTATGTGTTGCAGTGTTTATATTCTGGGCAGGAAAGACTACCTATCAGTTTGGATATGACATATTTAACCAACAGGCAATGAGCCCTGGGGATGGACAGGAAGTAACTGTTGTGATCCCAGAAGGATCTTCTGAATATCAGATCGGAGAGATTCTGGAAGCCAAAGGACTGATCAAGGATGCCAAGGTGTTCTATGTACAGGAGAAATTATCCAATTACAAAGGAAAGCTGAAAGCCGGTACATATTTGCTCAGTACAGCATATACACCTACCAGGATCATGGGGATCCTTGCAGGAGATACAGAGCAGGAAGGGGTAAGCAATTCGTGATCGTAGAAGAGAGAATGCGGACCTTTATTAATTCCCTGGATACCGGGAATACACCATTTCTTGAAGAATTGGAGCAGTATGCTTTGCAGGAAAGGGTTCCGGTGATCCGCAGGGAAATGCAAAGCTTCATAAAGATGCTTCTGGCACTGCAAAGACCGAAGCGCATTCTTGAGGTGGGGACAGCCATTGGCTTCTCCACACTTCTTATGTGTGAATATGGTCCTGCAGATGTACAGATTACTACTATAGAAAATTACGAAAAAAGAATTCCCCTGGCAAAGGAGAATTTCAGAAAAGCCGGGCAGGAGTCAAAGATCACCCTTCTGGAAGGGGACGCAACAAAGATACTGGCCGGTCTTTCTGGTTCTTATGACCTGATCTTTATGGATGCTGCAAAGGGACAGTACATCCACTGGCTTCCGGATGTGATTCGCCTGCTTAAGAAAGGAGGGGTTCTCTTGTCTGACAATGTGCTGCAGGATGGAAATCTTATAGAGTCCCATTACATTGTGGAAAGGCGTGACCGTACGATCTACAAAAGAATGCGGGAATATCTGTATCAGCTGAAACATGATCCATTACTGGAAACCTCCATTCTTCCCCTGGGAGACGGAGTGACTGTAAGTGTGAAGAAGGAGGAAATAGAATGGGAGAACCATTAAAAAGACCTGAACTGCTTGTTCCAGCCAGCAGTCTGGAGGTGTTGAAGATTGCGGTTATTTTCGGGGCTGATGCAGTATATATCGGTGGAGAAGCTTTCGGACTTCGTGCAAAAGCAAAGAACTTTTCTCATGAAGATATGTTTCAGGGGATTGCTTTTGCCCATGAGCATGGGGTAAAAGTATATGTTACGGTGAATATCCTGGCACACAATTATGACCTGGAAGGAGTGCGGGAATATTTAAAAGAATTAAAAGAATTGAAACCGGACGGATTGATCATTGCAGATCCAGGTATATTTACTTATGCCAGGGAGATCTGCCCTGAGATTGAATGCCATATCAGTACCCAGGCCAATAATACCAATTATGAAACCTTCCTTTTCTGGCACAGGCTTGGAGCAAAGCGTGTAGTTACAGCAAGGGAGCTGTCTCTGGAAGAGATTCGTCAGATCCGGGCACATATCCCGGAAGATCTGGAGATAGAAACCTTTGTCCATGGGGCAATGTGTATCTCTTATTCTGGACGCTGCCTTCTCAGCAATTATATGGTGGGAAGAGATGCCAACCGGGGAGCCTGCACTCATCCCTGCAGATGGAAATATTCCATTGTAGAGGAGAAACGCCCAGGCGAGTATATGCCTGTTTATGAAAATGAAAGAGGCACTTATATTTTTAATTCCAAGGATCTTTGCATGATAGAGCATATGGATGATATTATGACCAGCGGCATTGACAGTCTGAAGATCGAAGGCAGGATGAAAACGGCTTTGTATGTAGCTACGGTTGCCCGCACCTATCGGAAAGCCATTGATGATTATATGGAATCACCTGAGAAGTATCAGGCAAATATGCCTTGGTACCAGGAGCAGATTTCCAATTGTACTTATCGTCAGTTTACAACCGGGTTTTTTTATGGGAAGCCGGACAGCAATACCCAGATTTATACAGATAATACCTATGAGAAGAATTTTACTTATCTGGGCTTTGCAGAGGCTGTTGATGAAAGCGGTCGTATCCAGATCACTCAGAGAAATAAGTTTTCTGTAGGTGAAACCATACAGATCATGAAGCCGGATGGATGGAATCTGGATGTAACTGTCCGTGGGATCTATGACTGTGATGGCACATCAATGGAAAGTGCACCTCATGCCCAGCAGAAGCTGTGGATCGATCTTGGGGCAGATATCCAGGAGTATGATATTCTGCGAAGAGAAGAAGAACAATAGACATATTTACGACAACTGTGAATGTCCAGCAGTTGCCGTTTATGAAAAATGCCTTTGCCCGGCTGGGAACAATTTCCGAAGCTTGGTCAGGGCATTTTTTTCAATGCGGGAAACATAAGAACGGCTGATGCCCATCTGTCTGGCAACCTCCTTCTGTGTCAGCTCCTGCTGGCCGAAAAGACCGAAACGGCAGCAGATCACCTGGTATTCCCGAGTGTTTAAAACCTTATCTATGGACTGAAAAAGAAGCTTTAAATCTTCACGTATAGAATAATCTTCTACCACATCTGTAAGAGGACTTTCAATCACATCTAAAAGACTGATCTCGTTTCCTTCCTTATCCATTCCGATTGGTTCATAAAGAGAAACTTCCCTGGAAAATTTTTTTCTGGAACGAAACATCATAAGAAGCTCATTATCAATACATCTTGCTGCATAGGTGGATAATCGGGTGGATTTGCTGATATCAAAAGTAGAAATCGCCTTGATCAGACCGATGGTGCCGATGGAAATAAGATCATCCAGGTCTTCCTCGCCGCTTTGATACTTTTTAACGATATGGGCTACCAGACGGAGGTTGCGTTCTATCAGGATTTTCTTTGCCTCTTCATTTCCCTCCTGGTATTGTTGAAGATAGAAGCGTTCCTGTGCAGGAGTCAGGGGTTTCTGGAAAGTCTTCAAGTCCGCACCTCGAAAGGGATTTCTCTATATTCTATGCCGCAAAATGGAAGCTGGTGCTTTTCCAACTTGGATTTGCTTCTAATTTTGCGTTGAAATAGAGCTGTAAAATCATTATAATGGAAAACAGTACAGCGAATAACAAAAGACAGTAAGGTGAAGGATATTGAAGAAAAAAACAGAACAGCTATTAAATGGAAAATTTGAATATGAACAGCCCCATCTTCTTTTTTCAAAAGAAAAGATTTCCCTGACCCTGAAAGCAGGAGAAACCAGGCGGGGAGAAGTATATCTTGGAACCGAAGATAACTGCAGGATCCGGGGATATGTTACATCCTCCTCCAGACGGCTGGTGCCGGGTCTTGATAAGTTTACCGGAACAACAGTCTGCCTGCCATATGGTATTGATGCAGTAGGCATGGAACCAGGACAGGATCTGGAAGGCTGGATCTGCTTTACCACCAATATCGGAGAATACAGACTTGGTTTTGAGATACATGTAGAAAAAGAAGAATTAAAAACAGCGAAAGGTACAGTGAGTGATCTGGAAGAATTCTGCCAGATTGCAAAAAAAGATTTCAGAGAAGCCTTTCGTATTTTTACTGATCCTTCTTTTTCCTCTTTGTTAAAGAATGAAGAGGATCAGAAAAAGGCTCTTTTTGCCGGTCTTTCCAGACAGCCAGTGACTTACCAGCATCTGGAGGAATTCCTGATCGGTATTGGCATGAAAGAGCAGGTGAGCGTTTCTTTGAAGGACCCTGGTGCCAGATACTACGAAGTGAAGCAGGATATGCAGGAGGCTTTTCATATCCACAGAAGCGGATGGGGACATCTGCGCCTGGAAATAGAAGCATATGGGGATTTCCTGGAGATTCCCAAGAAGGTTGTTACAGATGAAGACTTTATTGGCAGCTATTATGAAGTGGATTATCTGATCAGCTGTGACAAGCTGGGGGCAGGCAACCAGTTCGGTAAGATTGTAGTAAAAAGTCCTTATCAGCAGCTTACTTATGAGCTTCTGGTGTCACGAACACCAAAGGTAGAGGTTAATGTGCGGGTAGTGGAGGAGCAGCACAAGCTGGCTATCCTTAAGGACTACCTGGATTTCAGGTGCAATAAAATGGATGCTTCCACATGGGCGGCAAGCACTCATTATGAGCTGAACCAGCTGCGTGAAAATGGATGTGATTATCCAGAATATCAGATGTATGAAGCTTTTCTGCTCCATCAGGAAGGAAATGATGAAGGAGCAGTGCAGATTCTTGAAAAATACCAGGACAAAGCCTTTACAAAGGACGACCTGGAATTTGCAGGATTTTACTTGTATTTGTGTGTGGAAACAGGGATTTACAGAGATCAGGAGCAGGCTCTTAGGAAGCTTCGCAATTTCCATATGCAGAAAGAGGATAGCTTTACTCTTTTATGGGTATTGCTAAGAAAGGATCCTGAGCTTTGCCAGTCATCGTCCAAGGCGATTTTTATGATGGAGGAGCTTTATGAAAAAGGATGTAAAAGTCCGTTCCTGTATTTGGAGGCTTGGGAGCTGGTAAGCAGGAATATTTCCCTTCTGCACAGATTAAATGGGTTCTGGGTACAGGTATTTTTGTTTGCTGCAAAAAGGGATCTGCTAACCCAGGAGCTGGCTATGCGTATTGCCTATTTGTCCGGATATGAGAAGAATTATAATGAAAGTCTTTATCGTGTGTTGGCAAAAGGGTATGAGTACTTTCCATCTGAGGATACCCTGGAAGCAGTGTGCAAATATATCATAAAAGGGAATCCCAGGAAACCTGAATATTTTATATGGTACAGCCGGGCTGTACAGCAGGGATTGCGGATTACCAGATTGTATGAGTACTATGTGGAGACCATGGATATGGCCGGCCAGCAGGAACTGCCCAAGCCTCTGCTTATGTATTTTACTTATAATAATGATACGCTGGGGGATAACAAGAAAGCATTCATTTATTCCAGGGTAATTGCTGATAAAGAAGCAGATCCGGCAAATTACCAGAGTTATCAGAAGAGTATGGCTGTTTTTGCAAAGAAAAAGTTGTCAGAAGGATGTATGAATGAACATTATGCTGCAATCTATCAGGAATTTCTTACAGATCCAAAGACAAAGGAAGAGGCAAACGCTATTGCCGGCAGGATGTTTACTTACCGGCTTTTCTGTGATGACAAAAAGATCCGCAGTGTGATCGTAAAGCACAGTCAGATGGCTGAGGAAGAAGTGTACCCATGTGTACAGGGGGTGGCCTATCCAAGAATCTATACAGAGGATGCGGTGATCCTTTTCCAGGATGAGCAGCAGAGACGGTATGCTTCTACCGTTGGCTATAATTTGAAAAAGATGTTGGACGAAGAAGAGATGATGCCAAAGGTGCTGGCTTTTGGTGTGGAGGACACAGGTGTGCTGCTTCACTATTGCATGGAGCATCCTATTTCCAGGGATGATCTGGAACTTTTCCAGAAGCTGGCCGGACTTCCTGGAGTGAGCAGTGATTATAGGGGAGGAATCCGCAAAGAGATCCTGGATTATTATGCTGGTCATATCCATGGGGAAGACCTGGACGGATACCTGAAAAGGTTGGATTGCAGGGAATATGCACTGGTAGACAGGGAAACTTTGTTGTCTGTATTGATTTCCAGAGGGCTTTTTCCGCAGGCAGCAGCCATTGTGGAAGAGTTTGGCTTTGAAGGACTGGATATGAAGAGCCTTCTGAAGCTGGTAAGCAGGATGATCATCCGCTGTGAAATGGCAGAGGACGAAGAATTGCTGGCACTGGCATCTGAAGTATACAGAAGCGGGATTTATGATGAAGTAATCCTTCAGTATCTGATGAAGTATAGGTTTGGGCCAATGGACGAGATGTTTTCTATCTGGAAAAGTGCCAAAGGCTTTGAAATGGATACTTATGATATGGAAGAAAAGCTGCTGGGGCTTCTGATCTTTACCTCTGACTATCGAAAAGAGGGAGAGAGTATTCTGGCAGATTATATCAAGCATAAAGGAAAAGAAAGACTGATCGGTGCTTATCTGACACAGGTGGCATATGGGATTTTTGTTAAAGAGTTTTCCATGAGCAGTCTTGTGAAAAAATCCCTGAAAAAGGCATATCTGGAAAAGTGGCCGGTAGATTTGATCTGCCATCTGGCGCTTTTTAAAGAACTTGTAAGGGAAAAAGGAAAAAGCGAAGAGATCCTTTCTATGGAGAGAGAGCTTCTGAAGGAATGCATGGACAGAAACATGGAGTTTGCCTTTTTCCATAAATTATCTGCAGAGCTTCTCAGCCCTTATCAGCTGGATGATAAGACCTATGTAGAGTTCCACGGCAGTCCAAAGTGGAAGGTTACACTGTTTTATGCATTGGATACTGGCCTTGGAGCAGAACCGGAATACAAAAATGAACCACTTTATGATATATACGAAGGGATCCGCACAAAGTCATTTACACTTTTCTATGGAGAAACCCTGCATTATTATTTCCAGTCAGAATATAAAGGGAAAATAAAAAAGACTGCAGAACGTACTATGACCATGAGCCGGGTGGAAGGCGCACCAGGCAGCAAATATCAGATGATCAACCAGATCCTGTCAGCCAGAAGGCTGGACAAGGATGCAGAAGTAGCTGCAAAGCTGAAACAGTATCTGCGGCAGGAACAGTATGTGAATGAGATGTTTGTGATCAGGAAAGAGGACTAAGGGATGAATGAGATTCGGGACTTGATTATTGGTATTGACTTTGGCAAGGAATACTCCCAGATCTGTTATTATGACAGAAAGGGTGATGAGCCCAGGTCTGTTTCCATGAAGGTGGGCAGCGAACAGTTTGAAGCTCCTACCCTTCTCTGTCACAGAGGAGAGCATAAGGATTATTGTGTAGGTCTGGAGGCTGAATATTTTGCAAGAGACCGTGGGGGCATACTGATCGACAGTCTGTATGATCTTTGCAGAAAAGAGGAAGCAGTGCAGGTGGGCACAGAAACAAAGCAGCCTTGGGAGTTGCTGGCAGTATTCTTAAAAGGAATGCTGAAATTTTTAGGTGTAATGGATGTGGTGAAAAATACCAAATGCCTGGTGATCACTGCGCAGGAGCTGGATCAGGTGCAAGTGTCTAATTTTCAGAGAGCTTGCCAGGCGCTGGGCTTTTTGGAGGATAAGTATCTGCTTCTTGATTACGGAGAAAGCTTTTTCTACTATATTATGACCCAAAAAAGAGAAACCTGGAACCGAAGCGTAGGTTGGTATGATTTTAACGGGGACAGGGTGCAGTTCCGTAAGCTGGTGATGCAGGGCGGAGGTCCTGTACTGGTGCAGCTGGAAGATCTGGGAGAGTGCAGCCTTACAGGGCTTTTGACCGAGGAGGCGGAAGCTTCCAGAGAAAAAGCAGCCTTGCACCGTGATTCGGATTTTCTGGCTTTCATTCAGAAAACTCTGGGAACAGATCTATATTCCAGCATCCAGATCACCGGCAAGGGGTTTGATCCAAAGTGGGCTAAGCAATCTGTAAGACTATTGTGCCAGCAGAGAAGAAAAGTGTATTTTGGAAACAATCTTTTTGCAAAGGGAGCCTGCGGAGCAGGTAAGGAAAAAACAGAGGACAGGAATCTGAAAGGCTACCGCTACCTCAGTCCTTCTTTGGTGCTTACAGATGTAGGTATGGAAATGCGGGTGATGGGATCACCTACCTACTATCCGTTGATCCATGCAGGAGTGAACTGGTATGAATGTAAAGCCGGCTGCGAATTGATCCTGGATGATACAAAGGAGCTGGTGTTTGTGGTGAGTACCATGGGACAGGAAGGTAAGAAACGTATTTCCATGGGGCTTCCAGGACTGCCTGTGCGTCCAAATAAAACTACCAGGCTTTCCCTGGAGTTACAGTATATTTCCAAAGATCTGTGCAGGATTACAGTAAAGGATCTTGGCTTTGGAGAAATGTATCCCTCCAGCGGCAAGGTATGGAAAGATTCCGTAAAGTGGTAAGGAGGAACGAGGAATGAGCGGATATATTTTATGTCAGACTAAAAAAGCCAGATCTCCTTATTTTATCCAGAATATCAGCACCAATATCTATACACTGGAAGAATTGTGTTATTATCTTTATCACAATATTTATCTGGTGGATCAGACGATTATCAATGAAGCATTGTGCAGCTGGATCACCCAGGAACTGGAGCTTCCAAGGCTGGCTGCAAAGCTTCGTCCTAAGCTGGGTAAGTTTGCAAGCGCAGAGGATATTCTGTATCCTGTTTTCAAGGAGATCAATTATCTTACATATGAAGAGCTTCGCACATTAAATGCAAAGCTTTCCAAGATGGATGCAGAAGCCCCTGTAGTCCGTGAGAAGAAAAAGGGAGATGCATTGGTAGAGAATGGGATGCTGGTAAGTGCCATCCATGTATATGAGAAGCTTCTGAAAAAAGAAGGACTGGAGCAGGGACAGGCAGGGCTTACAGCACAGATCTATCACAATCTGGGATGTGCCTGCAGCTATCTTTTTCAGATGGAAAAGGCAGTGGAATGCTTTTGGCATGCGCATCAGCTGGATGAAACAGAGCAGTCTCTGATCACCTATCTTCTTGCTTATAAAAGCATCCGGACACCTATTGAATATGAAAGCCGTCTGACTGCACTGAATGTAAGCGACCAGGTAAAAGAGACTGTGCAGCAGGCTCTGGAGCGGTTTGCCAAGAAGCCGGAGATACCGGTGTATTCTCAGCATATTGATGAGTGCCTGGTAAAATTTACAAAAGAATATCATAGAAGCACAGGTTCCTGATTCAATAAGGAACCTGTGTTTCTATGATAACTGTGGATTGTTTCGTACTTGTGTATTTCAACAATTCCGGTATTTACAAAAACTCCTCTTGACAGCTATGGATTCCTATGCTACCATATCAACATGCTTTAATACGGTAGAGTGACTACGTACTAAAGAAATGGTAACAATTTATCAGGCAGTGAACAGTTACGAAAAGAATGGTTTTAGAACATGAAGTTTTTTAAAGGAAGACGAAGAGGAGGATCACAATATGAAGAAAAAGATGATGGCTGCAGTTCTGGCAGCAGTAATGGCAGTGGGAATGGTATCTGTTGTTCCGGTTTACGCAGATGCAGACAGCAAGACACTGGTGGTAGGCTTTGATGCAGAATATCCGCCTTTTGGATACATGAATGATGATGGAGAATATGTAGGCTTTGATCTTGATCTGGCTCAGAAAGTTTGCGACAATCTTGGTTGGGAGCTGGTGAAAACACCGATTATGTGGGACAGCAAGGATGCAGACCTGAATTCTGGTATTATTGACTGTATCTGGAATGGATTTACCATTAACGGTCGTGAGGATGACTATACATGGTCAGACCCATATCTTAATAATGAGCAGGTAATGGTTGTGGCAGCAGATTCCGGTATTGAGAAGCTGTCAGACCTGGCTGGTAAGAATGTGGTTGTACAGACTGCATCCGCTGCACTGGATGCACTGAACAGTGATGACAACAAAGATCTGACTGCAAGTTTTGCTTCTCTTACTGAGAATGAGAACTACAATACAGCATTTATGAATCTGGATTCAGGTGCAGCAGATGCCATTGCTGTTGATATCGGGGTTGCCAAATATCAGCTGTCCAAAAGAGAAGAGGGCAAATATGTGATCATGGATGAGCCTATTCAGAGTGAGCAGTATGGTATCGGCTTTAAGAAGGGCAATGAAGAACTGAGAGATACTGTATGGGCAGAGGTTATGAAGCTGTATGAGGCTGGCGAAGTAGAGAAGCTTGCCCAGCAGTATGAGGTTGCTGATATGCTGTGCATCGGAGACGATGATGCACAGGAGGCTTCTGAGACAGAAGATGACAGTGAAACAGAAGCTGAAACAGAAGCAGAAGAAACAGAGGCAGAGTGATAATTTTGATGACGGCTGTCACCTGAAAGAGGTGGGAGTCTTCTCGACTGAGATAAAACAGGACGAATGTATAACAGACAGAGGGTACAGCTTGCACCCTCTGTTGTTGTGCTAATGGAGGAAAGTATATGGATTTAAGTACAATGCTGGAACAGCTGGCAGGCGGAATGGTCACTACTGTGGAAATTTTCTTTGTGACTTTGATCTGTTCCCTGCCACTGGGGCTTCTGATATGTTTTGGAAGAATGTCAAAGAATAAAATATTGAAAGGAATCGTATCTGCTTATATTTCGGTGATGAGAGGAACACCGCTGATGCTGCAGCTGATGGTGGTTTATTTTGGCCCTTACTTTATTTTCGGGATCCGTATATCCAGAGGTTACAGTCTAATCGCAGTGTTTATCGGATTTGCTATCAATTATGCTGCTTATTTTGCAGAGATTTACAGAGGCGGGATTGAATCCATGCCTGCAGGACAGTATGAAGCAGCACAGATTCTTGGGTATAGCAAGTCCCAGACCTTTTTCAGGATCATCCTGCCACAGGTTATTAAAAGAATCCTTCCGTCCATCACCAATGAGGTGATCACTTTGGTAAAAGATACGTCCCTTGCATTTGTAGTATCTGTTGCCGAAATGTTTACCATTGCCAAACAGATTGCAAGTGCCCAGACTACCATGACTCCGTTTCTGGTTGCTGCCATCTTCTATTACATTTTTAACCTTATTGTAGCTGTAGCTATGAACAAGATCGAGAAAATGATGAATTACTACAAATAAGGGGGAAAAGTAAAATGATATTATTTGAAATGAAACATATTAAGAAAAGCTTTGGTGCACTGGATGTGTTAAGAGATATCTCGCTGGAGGTAGATAAAGGAGAAGTGTTAAGCATCATTGGGCCTTCCGGCTCCGGAAAGTCCACGTTGCTTCGGTGTGCTACAGGGCTTGAGACACCGGATGCCGGCGAGATCGTAAAAAACGGGGAAGTAGGTCTGGTATTTCAGAACTTTAATCTTTTCCCTCATTTTTCTGTGCTGAAAAATATTATTGATGCACCGATGCGTGTGCAGAAGCGTAAAAAAGAAGAGGTGCTGGTGCAGGCAAGAGAGCTTCTTAAAAAGATGGGACTGGAAGGAAAGGAAGATGCATATCCTTACCAGCTGTCTGGCGGTCAGCAGCAAAGGGTTTCCATTGCAAGGGCACTTTGTATGAATCCAGATATTTTGTTTTTTGATGAGCCTACTTCTGCACTGGACCCGGAGCTTACCGGTGAGATCCTGAAGGTGATCAAGGCCCTTGCTGCAGAGCATATTACCATGGTGATCGTAACTCATGAGATGACTTTTGCAAGAGATATTTCAGACAGGATTATTTTTATGGATGATGGTGTGATCGCTGTAGAAGGTACACCTGAGCAGGTATTTGCTTCCGAACATGCCCGTATGAAGGAATTCCTGGGTAAATTCCATCAGGGTTGATGCCTTTTTGGTTGCTTTTGCATGGGCAATGTTATATAATTTTAGACGAATAAGTATGTTTATCCGTAAAAAGCGGGGAAACATACATTTTATCATGTGCAGGAACTGTCAGTTCCTGAATATACAAAGAAATAGGAGAACGAAGATGAGCACAGACAGATACACAAGTCCGTTATCCGAGCGTTATGCAAGCAGAGAGATGCAGTATATTTTTTCACAGGATATGAAGTTCCGTACCTGGAGAAAGCTGTGGATCGCACTTGCAGAGACAGAGAAAGAACTGGGGCTTCATATTACCCAGGAGCAGATCGATGAGATGAAAGCCCATGCAGAGGACATCAATTATGATGTGGCAAAAGCAAGGGAAAAGGAAGTCCGTCATGATGTAATGTCTCATGTGTACGCTTACGGAGTTCAGTGTCCCAAGGCAAAAGGAATCATCCATCTGGGAGCTACCTCCTGTTATGTAGGGGACAACACAGATATCATCATTATGGTAGAAGCATTGAAGCTGGTTCAGAAGAAGTTGGTGAATGTTGTTGCAGAGCTGTCCAGGTTTGCAGACAAATACAAGGATCAGCCCACACTGGCTTTTACACATTTTCAGCCTGCACAGCCTACTACAGTAGGGAAAAGAGCAACCTTATGGTGTCAGGAGTTCCTTATGGATCTGGAAGATCTGGAGTATGTACTAGGAACCATCAAGCTGCTTGGCTCCAAAGGAACTACAGGTACACAGGCAAGCTTCCTGGAGCTTTTTGACGGAGACCAGGAGACTATCGACAAGATCGATCCAATGATCGCACAGAAGATGGGATTTAAGGCATGCTATCCGGTATCCGGCCAGACCTATTCCAGAAAGGTTGATACCCGTGTTGCAAATATCCTTGCAGGTATTGCTGCCAGCGCACATAAGATGTCCAATGACATCCGTCTTTTACAGCATCTGAAAGAAGTGGAAGAGCCTTTTGAGAAGTCTCAGATCGGATCTTCTGCTATGGCATACAAGAGAAATCCTATGAGAAGTGAGCGTATTGCTTCCTTATCCAGATATGTGATGATAGATGCATTGAATCCGGCTATCACCTCTGCCACCCAGTGGTTTGAAAGAACTTTGGATGATTCAGCAAATAAGCGTCTTTCCATTCCGGAAGGATTCCTTGCTATTGATGGTATACTGGATCTGTGTCTGAATGTGGTTGATGGGTTGGTTGTTTATCCTAAGGTGATCGAGAAGCATATGATGGCTGAACTTCCGTTTATGGCTACTGAGAACATTATGATGGATGCAGTAAAGGCAGGCGGAGACCGCCAGGAACTGCATGAGCGTATCCGTGAGCTTTCCATGGAAGCAGGAAAGACTGTAAAGGTAGAAGGAAAGGATAACAATCTTCTTGAACTGATCGCTGCGGATCCTGCTTTCAACCTTACATTGGAAGAACTGCAGAAAACAATGGATCCTAAGAAGTATGTTGGCCGTGCAAAAGAGCAGACAGAAAGCTTTGTTGCAAAGGTAGTAACCCCTGTGCTGGATGCCCATAAAGAGATGCTTGGCATGCACGCAGAGATTAATGTATAACAGCCATTTATCTCAGTCGAGAAGACTCCCATTTCTTTCAGGTGGTAAGTAACAGCAAGTTCGTCTCAGTGGGAGTCCAATCTCCGACTGAGATAAACGCTCCGCGAGGATGCGCAGTGATTCTGTAAAGAATATGTCAGCTTACGCTGACCAGAATCACGCGCCAAGTCTCGCGGCTGCTCGACTTGAAAGCTGTGGCTGTTCTGGAAAGCCTGATGGTTTTCCGTGATGGAGGGAGAAAGAAAAATGTTAAAAATTGTGATTATTGTACTGGCAATAGTTGTACTTTTGGTGCTCTGGCTTGTGTCCTCCTATAATGGATTTGTCAGACTTCGCAACAAAAGCGAAGAAGCCTTTTCAGCTATGGATGTATCCTTAAAGAAACGGTATGATCTGATTCCTAATTTTGTGGAAACTGTAAAAGGTTATGCCAAGCACGAACAGGACACACTTCAGGCTGTGATCAATGCCAGAAATATGGCTATGAATGCCAACAGTCCGGAGCAGAAAATAGCAAATGACAATGCACTTTCAGGTACACTGAAAAGTCTGTTTGCACTTACAGAAAGTTATCCGGATCTGAAAGCAAACCAGAACTTTCTGAGTCTGCAGAATCAGCTTTCCCGTATTGAGGAAGAAATTGCAGGTTCAAGAAGATACTATAATGGTGTTGTTAATAAATACAACACGAAAACAGAGATGTTCCCAGGCAATATTCTTGCGTCACTTTTCGGCTTCAAGAGAAAACCTCTTTATGAAGTAAATTCTGATGCTGAAAGAGAAAATGTAAAGGTTTCTTTTTGACATCAAACAAGAAACCTGAGCAGGAGGAGAAAGTATGCTTAAGAAAGTCAGCCTGTCAACAATATTCCAGATCGGCATACTGGTTGTTATTGGAATCATGTTTTGTATGACAGGGAATATCCTGGGAGTGGTAAGCGGTGACAGCAGCACCCTTGAATATGACCACAATATGGATACTGAGAATTACCATGTGGAAGTGACCATTGGGGAAGACAACAGTTACCTGGTAAGTGAGACGATCCAGGTGGACATGCTTAGGGAACGCCATGGAATTTACCGCTATATTCCAATGAAAGGCACCATTCAGAATGTGCAAGGGGAAAAGATCCCTTATTTTGCTGATATAGAGTTGGAATACTGCAATACAAATGTAGAAGAGAGTACAGACGAGGGTTTCTATGTTCTTAAGCTTGGAGATGCGGATCATACGGTATATGGCCCACAGACCTATTACATGGAGTACTCAGTTACACCGTTAGTACAAGAAAAAGCATATACAGATGTATATTACAACCTGTTTCCTTTAAGCTGGCAGAATGTGATTCCAGAAGGCAGCAGCTTTATAGTAAGCTTTCCAAAGAATTTTGATCATGAAAAGCTGGAATTATATTATGGAAGTTACGGATCGACTGCAGATGGGAAGGAACTGATGGATCTTGTCTGGGATGGGAATACCCTGGAAGGTACGCTGACCCAGGATATGGAATTTGGCAGCGGCATTACCATGTATGTCCAGATGGGAGATGATTATTTTACAGGAAGTAATCTGATCCCTCCTGTGAATACGATCCTGGTGGCTGCTTCCGTGGTGATCCTGGTGCTGGTGATCTTTATGTTCCAACATTTCGGGAGGGACGAAGAGATCATTACATCTGTACAGTTTCAGCCCCCTGTAGATCTGGACAGTGCAGCAGTAGGGTATATTATTGACGGCAGTGTGGAGGATAAGGATGTTTTGTCCCTGATCCTTTACTGGGCAGACAGAGGTCATCTTCAGATCAAAGATACCGGCAAGAAAAAGGATCTTACACTGATAAAGACAGCACTTCCATTGCCTGTGGATGCTCCCAAATATGAAAGAACCCTGTTTGATAAGCTTTTCAAAAAAGGGGATTCTGTCAGGATTTCTAGCCTGAAATATAAATGTGCAGGTACAATTGATACGGTTAAGAGCCAGGTTAAGGATTATGTGAAGGCAAAGGGCGGTCTTTATACCACTTCCTCTACTGTGGCAAGAGTGTTTGCTGTTCTGATCAGCTTTGTGCCCATGTGCATCTTTCTTGTGATGATGCTTGTGCTGAATAAGTTTTGGATCCTGCAGCAGATTTTCAGTGTGTTTTCACTGATTCTGATGGTGATCGGTATGGTTCTTCTTTGCTCTGCTGTTGATAAATGGCATGGCAGGCGAGGTGCCGGCCGTATTGGAGGCGGGTTCATAGGAATCTGTTTTTACCTGTGTGGGATTGCACTTGTGACAGGTATTTATCTCTCCGGCTTAAGACAGCAGAATGTGTTTGATTTTACACGTGGGCTGGCAGTGGCAGCAGTGGCATCCTTTATATGCCTGTTCTTTACAGCATTTATGAAAAAAAGAACTGAAAAATGTGTGGATTGGATGGGACGTTTGCTTGGGCTTAGGGAGTTTATTAAAACAGCAGAGCTTGACCGTTTGAAGGCAATGGCAGAAGATAATCCGGAATGGTTTTATAGTGTACTGCCATACACCTATGTGTTCGGTCTTTCTGATGTATTTGCAAAGAGACTGGAAACCTTAGCTATTCCTGCACCTGAGTGGTATGTAAGCAGTTCCCCGGATTACGTAACATGGAATTATTATATGTTCAGCAGGCAGATGTCAAAGAGCATGCAGCATGTAACAAGCACCCTTACCAAGGTGGATCCGGGAAGTTCATCAGGAGGCGGAAGCAGCGGAGGATCTTCCGGTGGAAGCAGCAGCGGAGGCTTTTCTGGCGGCGGTTTTGGCGGCGGAGGCGGCGGAAGCTGGTAATGTGGTTTTAGAAATATCAGCTGGGAGATGACTCCCACCTCTATAGGTGGTGAGCAACAAGCTGGTATCAGTGGTGGGAGTCAATCCCCCAGCTGATATAGCCTCCGGCAGGATTGCAGAGGTGCGCAGGAGAAGTATGTCATGCAATTGCATGACGCGCACCTCGCAGCAAGAATGCCGAGGCATTCTTGAATAAAAAAATAGTATAGGATGTTTCCGGATTTACGGTAAACATAAAAAGACACGAGGAGGAATTGTGTTATGATCAAAGCAGTAGTAGGCGCTAACTGGGGCGATGAGGGAAAAGGAAAGATTACCGATATGTTGGCTCAGGAAGCGGATGTTGTTGTAAGATTCCAGGGAGGAGCTAATGCAGGACATACCATCGTCAATGACTATGGCAAATTTGCACTGCATACACTTCCATCTGGTGTATTTTCCGGTCGTACCACAAGTGTGATCGGAAATGGTGTGGCACTGGATATTCCTGTATTTTTTAAAGAATATAATGAGATTGTCAGCAGAGGCGTACCGGCACCTAAGATCCTGATCTCTGACAGAGCACAGATCGTTATGCCTTATCATCCTCTGTTTGATCAGTATGAGGAGGAAAGACTGGGAGGCAGATCCTTTGGATCTACCAAATCAGGTATTGCACCTTTCTATTCCGACAAATATGCAAAGATCGGTTTTCAGGTAAATGAACTGTTTGACAATGAGAAACTGAGAGAGAAGGTTGAAAGCGTTTGCCAGGTTAAGAATGTTATGTTAGAGCATCTTTACCATAAGCCGCTTCTGAATCCGGATGAGATCATGGATAAGCTGATGGAATACAAAGAAATGGTTGCTCCATATGTAGGAGACGTATCTCTTTTCCTGTGGAACGCACTGAAAGAAGGGAAAGAGATCCTTCTTGAGGGACAGCTTGGTTCCATGAAAGATCCTGATCATGGTATCTACCCAATGGTTACATCTTCTTCTACACTGGCAGGCTATGGTGCCATCGGTGCAGGAGTTCCTCCATATGAGATCAAGAAGATCATTGCTGTAAGTAAAGCATATTCCAGTGCTGTAGGTGCTGGTGCATTTGTATCTGAGATCTTTGGTGATGAGGCTGATGAACTGAGAAAACGCGGTGGTGACGGCGGTGAGTTTGGTGCTACTACCGGACGCCCAAGACGTATGGGATGGTATGACTGTGTTGCATCCAAGTATGACTGCCGTATCCAGGGAGCTACAGATGTGGCTTTTACAGTTCTTGATGTTCTTGGATATCTGGATGAGATTCCGGTTTGTGTAGGATATGAGATTGACGGTCAGGTAACAACTGATTTCCCAACTACCTGCAAGCTGGAAAAAGCAAAACCCGTACTGGAAAAGCTTCCGGGATGGAAATGTGATATCCGCGGAATCAAGAAATACGAAGATCTTCCGGAAAACTGCAGAAATTATATTGAGTTTATTGAGAAGCAGATCGAGTGCCCGATTACAATGGTTTCAAACGGACCGGGAAGAAATGATATTATTTATAGAAACAGGTAAAAGTTTTGAGGGACCGGCCAGTGGAGAACAGCTTGCTGGCCCCTCTTTTTATCTGTCAGGAAGGCGGAAGTATTATGAAAAATTTAAAAAAGGCAGCTGCGATTTTAGGAATAGTGGTTCTTCTGCTGGCAGCCTGTATGCCAATGTTTTTTGCAATGACAGACAGCAATCTGTTCAGGGCTTCCTGGGGAGTAGCCATTCTTGTGCCTATTCTTGGATATCTGTTTTGGATGATGTACAGGCTGCTGGATAAAAGAAAAGGGAGTGCAGAGGGTAAAATGAAAAATGTGATTTTTGATGTAGGACTGGTTCTGGTTGACTTTGACTGGCAGGGGTATCTTAAGTCTTTTGGCTTTCCAGAGGAAGAGAATAAGCTGATCGGTGAAAAGGTATTTCTCAGCCAGCAGTGGAATGAGAGAGATCGCGGCCTTTATGATGAGGAAACTTACGTAAAGGCTTTTGAAAGAGCATTACCGGAATATGCACAGGATGTAAGGAAGGTTCTGGAAGGTTCCGGTAAAACTATTAAGGTGCGGGATTATGCAGATACCTGGACAAAGTACCTGAGAAGCAAAGGGTATCGTCTGTATGTGCTTTCCAATTACTGTGATTATGCATTAAAACAAACAAGAAAGGATCTTACTTTCCTGAAAAATATGGATGGGATCATTTTTTCCTGCGAAGTGCAGCAGCTGAAACCGGAAAAGGATATTTATGAAACCCTGCTGGGCAGATACGGGCTGAAAGCAGAAGAAAGTGTATTTCTGGATGACAGGGCTGAGAATTGTGAGGCGGCCAGACAGCTTGGCATCCATGCCATCCAGTTTCATGATTTTAAGCAGGCAGTGGCCGAGCTGGAGAAGCTGGGCATAAAATAAATGCGGAAAGCAGTCCTTATCTGTACCGCATTCCGCATTTTCCAGGGGAGGATATAAGTTACAGTAACTGTTTGGTACCGGCAGAAGCCTGCCTGCTGAACAGTTACTTTTGCTTTATCATTTGTAATGACGTCATTGAAGGGGTTCAATGAACAATCATAGTATAGGCATATAGAATTGATTTTATACATGGAAAAAAACGCGTAATCTGCTAAAAGAATTGCGTAATGATTTAAAAGATGTTATAATAGATGAAATCCGGTCTGCAGATGCAGGACCTAAGGAAATGAAAAATGAATCTTATTTGAAAAGAGGAACCAAGAAATGAGCGACAAGACCATTTTAGAGCAGTGGCGTGGGATTGCCTATGATCAGCAGGCAGACCGCAATAAACTCCAGAGATTCTGGGCAAATTATTTTAACATTGAAAAAGGTATTTATGAGCAGCTTTTAGAGAATCCGGATGAGGTTGTTACCGGCACAGTAAAAGAGCTTGCTGAGAAATATGGACAGGAAGTACTTACCATGGTAGGTTTCCTGGATGGTATTAATGACAGCCTGAAGGTGAAGAATCCTATTGAGACTATGGATGAGAATACAACTGTAAGTCTGTGCTTTGACAAAGAACTTCTGTATAAGAATATGGTAGATGCAAAAGCAGACTGGCTGTATGAACTGCCTCAGTGGGATAAGATCTTTACTCCTGAGAAGAGAAAAGAACTTTATTTGGAGCAGAAGAAGTCAGGAACTGTGATCAAGCCACATAAAGTAGGCCGTAATGATCCATGTCCTTGCGGAAGCGGCAAGAAATATAAATATTGCTGTGGCAGAAATAAATAAAACGGTTTTTTGATGAACGTATTCATTTTTTCGGCAGGTATTCTTTGCCTGACCTATTATATAGTAATTATTATCCATGCAGGTATTACGGCAGATTTTGCCTGGATCTGGCCTGCAGGAACTGTTCTTTTGTGGGGATGGTGTCTGGTCAGACGACACATGGAACGATATGAACTGCAGCTTCCTGACTGGATCAGTATGGCAGGTTATGTGCTGCTGGCAGCAGGTATTTGCTTATTTACATTTCTGTTGATCTGTGTGATCCACGGGATGCAGGCAAAAGGAAAACCGGGACTTGAGTATGTAGTTGTTCTTGGGGCGCAGGTGAGAGGGCAGAAGCCATCAAAGGCATTGAAGATGCGTCTGGAAGCGGCCAGGGCTTATGCCAGGGAGAATCCTGATACTGTCCTGATCTTGTCCGGCGGGCAGGGACCTGGTGAAGATATCACAGAAGCAAAGTGTATGGCAGAGTATCTGCTAGTACATGGGATAGGAAAAGGGCAGATGATCCTCGAGGAACGGTCTGTAAGTACCAGGGAGAATCTCGTTTTTTCTGATCAGTTGACTGGATGCAGTCATGGGAATTGCGGGATCTTGTCCAATAATTTTCATATTTATCGTGCACTGTGTCTTGCAAGAAAGTTAGGATATCAGGATTTATGCGGTATCGGAGCAAAGTCGGATCTGATCATGCAGGTACATTATGTGATACGGGAGACAGCAGCCCTAATAAAAGAAAAAATATCCGGGAATATCTGAGTCAGCCCATTGACAAACAGAATTTCCGCATATATAATGAGTGCGTAATAAGGAAAAACGATGAAGAGAAGAGTAGGCTGCAGAACGATTCAGAGAGAGACATATAGGTGTGATTGTCTTATCGTAAAGTAGTTGAAGACCACCTCCGAGTGACTTTAATACAGTCCGGTGATTCCGTTATCATCAAATAAGTGGCCATTTTATACGATAGTATCAGCAGATAGTATGATCTGGCAAGCAGGGTGGAACCGCGAATGTTTATTCGTCCCTTACAGTGCATATGCATTGTAAGGGATTTTTTTGTATAATTTCATAAAAAAAGAGACGCATCCGTTGGGAACCCTCACATTAATAAGTGAAAAGGAGAAAGAACATGGTTGTCACATTAAAAGATGGATCTAAAAAAGAATATTCCGAACCAAAGTCTGTTATTGAGATTGCTTCCGACATCAGTGAAGGACTTGCCAGAGTTGCCTGTGCAGGAGAACTGGACGGAGAGGTTGTCGATCTTAGAACAGTTATTGATAAAGACTGTGAGCTCAGCATTCTTACATTTGAGGATGAAGGCGGAAAAGCTGCATTTCGTCATACAGCATCCCATATCCTGGCTCAGGCACTGAAAAGACTGTATCCGGATGTGAAGCTGGCGATCGGACCTTCTATTGCAGAGGGATTTTATTATGATATTGACAGTGAGACACCAATCCAGACAAATGATCTTGCAAAGATCGAAGCTGAGATGAAAAAGGTGGTAAAAGAAGCACTGCCTATTACACGCTTTACAAAGCCAAGAGAAGAAGCAATTGCTTATTTTGAGGAAAAAAATGAGCCTTACAAGGTAGAATTGATCCAGGATCTGCCAGAAGGTGCCGAGATCAGCTTTTATCAGCAGGGTGAGTTTGTAGATTTGTGCGCAGGTCCCCATCTGATGAGCACAAAACCTGTCAAAGCATTTAAGCTTACCAGTCTTGCTGGTGCATACTGGAGAGGCAGCGAGAAGAATAAGATGCTTACCAGGATCTATGGTACTGCTTATACCAAGAAAGCAGAGCTGGAAGAATACCTGAACCGTATGGAAGAAGCAAAGAAACGTGACCACAGAAAGCTTGGTAAAGAGCTTGGTCTGTTTATGATGAGTGATGAAGGACCTGGCTTCCCATTCTTCCTTCCAAAGGGTATGGTTCTGAAGAATACACTTCTGGATTACTGGAGAGAGATCCATCAGAAGGCTGGATATGTGGAGATTTCCACACCTATTATCTTGAACCGTCATCTGTGGGAAACATCCGGACACTGGGATCATTATAAAGAGAATATGTATACAACAGTGATCGATGAGCAGGATTACGCCATCAAACCAATGAACTGTCCTGGCGGCATCCTTGTATATCAGTCAGAACCACGTTCTTACCGGGATCTGCCACTGCGTATGGGTGAGCTTGGTCTTGTCCATCGTCATGAGAAATCCGGTCAGCTTCATGGCCTGATGCGTGTACGTTGCTTTACACAGGATGATGCCCATATCTTTATGATGCCTGAGCAGATCCGTGACGAGATCAAAGGCGTTGCAAAGCTGATCGATGAAGTATACCAGCTGTTTGGATTTAAATATCATGTAGAACTTTCCACACGGCCTGAGGATTCCATGGGAAGTGACGAAGATTGGGATATGGCGACTACAGCACTTCAGGGTGCTTTGGATGATTTGGGTCTGTCCTATTCTGTAAATGAAGGAGACGGAGCATTCTATGGTCCTAAGATTGATTTCCATCTGGAAGATTCTATTGGAAGAACATGGCAGTGTGGTACGATCCAGCTTGACTTCCAGCTGCCAATGAGATTTAACTGCGAATATATCGGAGCTGATGGAGAGAAGCATCGTCCGATCATGATCCATCGTGTTGTATTTGGTTCTATTGAGCGTTTCATCGGTATCCTGATTGAGCATTTTGCTGGTGCATTCCCTACATGGCTTTCACCAGTACAGGTAAAGGTACTTCCTATTTCTGACAAATATATGGATTATGCAGGAAAAGTACTTGATGACCTGAAGGAAAATGGTATCCGTGCAGAAATCGATACCCGTGCAGAGAAGATCGGTTACAAGATCCGTGAGGCGAGACTTCAGAAGATTCCGTACATGCTTGTTGTAGGTGCAAAGGAAGAGGAAGAAGGCAAGGTTTCTGTAAGAAGCCGTTTCCTTGGTGATGAAGGAGCTAAAGACCTGAGCGTATTTGTCTCTGATATTAAAGAGGAGATCAGAACACGAGCAAACCGTAAGGTTGAAGTGCAGGAAGAAAAGAAATAAACCAGCAAAAGAAATAAAACAGTAAAAGAAATTATGAAAGGACTGCAATCCGGGAAAAACCTGCGATACAGTCCTTTTGTAAAATGAAGGTTTATAAGCTTTATTTTGAGAAGAAAGCCGCTTTGATCTGTTCAACTGGCATATCCTGGCCAGTCCACAGACGGAAGGCTTCTGCACCCTGATACAGAAGCATATACATGCCGTTAAAAGTATGACAGCCAGCAAGCTTTGCTTCCTGCAGAAAACGGGTTTCTCTGGGATTATAGATCACATCAGAAACGATCAGATCTTTATGGTATATGGAGGTATCTGTGATGATAGCATTCTCTGTATTTGGAGCCATACCAAGGGATGTGGCATTTAAAAGCAGGTAGCTTTTTGAAATGGCATTTTTAAGAGCCTGCTGATCCTGGTTTTCGTGAAGATAAGCATTGCAGGGCAGATTATGGTTGATGTTATCCACAAGCCTGCGGGTGCGATCCCAGAAACGGCTGGTTTTCCTGGCGAAAATGTGTATATCCTTTACTCCGTCCAGTGCTGCCTGTGCACAAATAGCAGTGGCAGCTCCACCAGCACCCATTATGGTAAGCGTCTTCCCGATAAGGTCATAGCCGGCGTCCTGTACTGCACGCATATATCCCATACCATCTGTATTATAACCGATCAGTCTGCCATTATCATTTACAACTGTATTAATGGCACCGATCAAAGAAGCAGCAGGAGATAGTTCGTCCATAAGCTCTACTGCTTTGTTTTTGTTTGGCATTGTCAGATTAAAACCGCGGATACCACAGGTTTTCAGTCCCTGTACAGCAGCAGGAAGACCCTCTTCTCCTACATCAAAGCAAAGATATACGTAATCAAGCCCTAACAGACGAAAGGCTTCATTATGCATGGATGGTGAAATACTGTGTGCAACCGGGCTTCCAAGAAGAGCAGTAAGTTTTGTATGGCCAGTGATTGGAATCATAATATACCTCCATTTACAGATCAGTGTGATCATCGTGTTGCTTTTATTTTATTTCAGTGAAAAGGAGATGTCAAGAAATGACAAAACCCATTCAGGTAAAAAACATTATACTGGGAGAGGGAATGCCCAAGATATGTGTTCCTCTCACAGAAAGTAAATCAGAGGAAATATATACACAAGCTGTGAATGCAAAGACGGCAGGAGCAGAGCTGGTGGAGTGGAGAGCAGATTTTTACTGCAATCTTTGTAATGAGGATGATTTAAGGGACACATTGGAAGAATTGATCAGGATTTTGGATGGTATTCCGTTGATATTTACTATTCGTACAAAAAAAGAAGGCGGAAACGCAGAATTATCCACAGAGGAGTATGTAAGGATCAATCTGGTCGCAGCCAGAACAAAAAAAGCTGATTTTGTGGATGTAGAAGTATTTGGAGAAGAGGAGGAGAAGAAGTCCCTGATCTTACAGCTCCAAAAAGAAGACTGCAGGGTAATTGCATCCAGTCATGATTTTGAAAAAACGGAAGAAAAAGAAGCGTTGGTTCAAAGATTTAAAAGAATGGATGAAACCGGTGCCGACATCTTAAAAATTGCTGTGATGCCAAAGAACTTTGAGGATGTTGCTGCAATTATGCAGGCAACAAAGGAAATGTGCACATGTACCAGCAAACCATTGATTTCCATGTCTATGGGAAGTATAGGCTCCATTAGCAGGATCGCAGGAGAAAATTTTGGTTCCTGCCTTACTTTTGCTACAGTAGGAGCTGCATCAGCGCCAGGGCAGTTCCCTATCCAGGAGCTTCGTGTAATGATGGAGACGCTTCATCAGGAAAACAGGCGGCAAGAAACCAAGTGATCAGAACTGACAGGAAAAATGAAGAATAAAGTAGAAGGATAAAGTAGAAGGATAAAGTAGAAGGATAAAAAGTCGAAACATATCGAAATGTCACGAGAAATTCTAAAGATCCTGGTGGTTGTTTTGACAAAATCCGCACCCCCTATCACCTTATAATGAATTCGCTCACCAAAGTGAAGGATTGACAGGTCATAGGGGGTTTTTATGTATGAAGATATACATAGATGTAGTCTTTGTAACAAATCTCTTAATGGACTATATTCTTCTGCAGGCAGTCGGCGCATATCTGTCCTGCTGCAAAAGCCAGAAGAGAACCTTTGCCGGGGCAATGATTGGTGCCCTGTTTTCCTGCCTGATTCTTTATGTACATATGGATGGGATTCTGACTGTAAGTATTTTGCTTCACGGTGGATGTGCCTGTTGCATGACCTTTTTGGCGTATGGATTAAAGCAGAAAGGAATTCTGGCAAAAGCAATTTTGTCGCTGTATCTTGCTGCGTTTCTTGCAGGAGGATTGTGGGATATGCTTATGCGGGGAAGAAAGAAAGGATTTTTGATTTTTCTTCTTTTTTCGGCGGTCACTTATTTTTGCTTTATGTTCCTGGCTTATATTTCACAGGTTGTGGATGTGAAAAAGAGGAATCTTTATCCGGTTGCCCTGTCTTATCAGGGAAAAGTACAGTCATCTTATGGATTATATGACACAGGGAATCTGCTGACAGATCCAATCAGTGGAAAACCGGTTTCTGTTGTAACACCGGAATTTCTGGCAGGTTTACTGCCTGGATCGCTGGCAGAAAAAGTAACACATTTAAAAGAGAACCCAGGGGAGATTGAAAGTACGGAACTTGCAGGGCTGCATCCTCATTTTCTGATCTGCAGGAGTGTAGGAGGAGAAAGGATGCTTCTGGCAGTGACACTGGAAGATCTGATCATTCACACTCCCAAAGAAGTGGTTCATATTGAAAGCCCGGTGTTGGTATTACCAGAGGAACCCTCTGCTTTGGGAAAAGAGTGCCAGGTGCTTTTGAATGCTAAATTGTTGTAACAGGAGGGGAATATCTATGAACAGAGCAGCAGATGTAAGTTATTATCCGTTTCAGCTTTTTCCAGGTTCGTATTCACAAGACCCAGGGAAATTTATTATATTGGAGGCAATGATATATTGCCACCACCCCTTACGCCGGAGCAGGAAAATGATGTGTTGGAGTGTTTGGGAACAGAACGGGAAAAAGAAGCCAAGGCTCTTCTTATTGAGCATAATCTTAGGCTGGTTGTTTATATTGCAAAGAAGTTTGATAATACAGGGGTAGGGGTAGAGGATCTGATCTCTATAGGAACCATAGGGTTGATCAAGGCAATTAATACCTTTAATCCTGTGAAAAAGATCAAGCTTGCAACATATGCATCCAGGTGTATAGAAAATGAAATTCTGATGTATCTTCGCAGGAATAGTAAAATCAGAATGGAGGTTTCCATTGATGAGCCTTTGAACGTAGACTGGGACGGAAATGAGCTGTTGCTGTCAGATATTCTGGGAACAGATGAAGATGTGATATCCAGACGTCTGGAGGATGAGGTGGAGATTACATTACTGGGGAAAGCTATTGCAAAACTTTCACCAAGGGAGCAGACGATTATCAAATTACGTTTTGGAATTGGAAAGACGGATGGACGGGAGAAAACACAGAAAGAAGTGGCAGATCTTTTGGGTATTTCCCAGTCCTATATTTCCAGGCTGGAAAAACGTATTATGAAAAGGCTGAGAAAAGAAATCGTCAAGTACGAATAAAGAGGTAAGATTCAGAAGCATGGTTTTGGGAAAAGACTTATTCCGGGGATCATGCTTTTGATGTGTGAAAGAACTATGATATGTGAAATGCATAAAGTCTCTGAATATGGGGATAATATCACAAAAGAGAGGAGAAAGAACAATGAATGAAAACGCAGAATTACTGAATTATGTATACCAGAATTCGCAGATGGGCGTAGAATCCATAGACAGGATTCTGGATCTAACAGAAGATGAATCATTTCGGGAGGTATTAAAGGAGCAACAGAAAGATTATATGAGATTTCATGAAAAGGCAAGAGAAAAGCTTCATGAGAATGGATTTGATGAAAAAGGGTTAAATTCCTTTGAAAAAATGAGAACGTATTTGATGATCAACATGCAGACCTTAACAGATCAGTCGGTTTCTCATATTGCAAAAATGATGATACAGGGAAGCAGTATGGGCATTACTGAAGCTTTGCAGAAACTGCATCAGTATGAGAATGATGCAGATAAGGAAATTCGGAAATTAATGGAGGACCTGAAGGATTTTGAAGAAAAAAATATAGAACGACTGAAGAAATATCTTTAAAAATTTAATTAAAACGAAAAAATCCTAGGATAAAAAGTCTGGAATGTTTCCGGACTTTTTTGTTTACGTTGAAACTGTGATGTGATATAGTATTACTATGAATTTGATGATGTTAAAAGATAAAATAAAAGAAAGTTAAATGAAAAAGAAAGCTAAATACAGAAATTATCAGAAAAACAAAAGAAAGGAACATGTCAGATAATGGAAAGATATTATCAACCGGAGATTGAGTGCGCTTCCCTGGATCAGATTCGGGAATTACAAAGCAAACGGCTTGTGAAGCAGGTACAGAATGTGTGGGAGCACGTTCCTATGTATAGAAAGAAAATGGAAGAACAGGGAGTAGAGCCAGGAGATATCCAATCAGTAGATGATCTTCATAAGCTTCCTTTTGTTACAAAGGACGATCTAAGGGAAGTTTATCCTTATGGTTTGCTGGCCAGACCACTATCAGACTGTGTCAGGATCCAGTCAACCAGCGGAACCACCGGCAGACGGGTAGTTGCTTTTTATACACAGCATGATATTGATCTTTGGGAAGACTGTTGTGCAAGGGCTATTGTTGCAGTTGGCGGTACAAAGGAAGATGTTTGCCATGTAAGTTATGGCTATGGACTGTTTACAGGCGGTGCTGGTCTTAATGGAGGTTCACATAAAGTAGGCTGCCTTACATTACCTATGTCTTCCGGGAACACAGACCGGCAGATTCAGTTTATGACAGACCTGGGATCCACGATTCTGTGTTGTACCCCTTCTTATGCTGCTTATTTGGCAGAGTGTATTTGCGAGCGGGGCGTACGGGACCAGATCAAGCTGAAGGCGGGTATTTTTGGAGCAGAAGCCTGGACTGAGGAGATGCGCAGGGATATTGAGGACAAGCTTGGAATCAAAGCCTACGATATATATGGACTAACTGAGATTTCAGGACCTGGAGTAGCATTTGAATGTTCAGCACAGTCCGGGATGCATGTAAATGAGGATCATTTTATTCCTGAGATCATCAATCCCAAAACAGGAGAGGTTCTTCCTGACGGAGAGAAAGGGGAACTTGTCTTTACTTGTATTTCAAAAGAAGCCTTCCCTTTGATGAGATACCGTACAAGGGATATTGGTATCCTTAGCAGAGAAAAGTGTTCCTGTGGAAGAACTCATGTTAAAATGACAAAACCATTAGGCAGAAGTGATGATATGCTGATCGTAAAGGGCGTGAATGTATTCCCGTCCCAGATAGAGACTGTACTTATGAACAAAGGATACCCAGCAAACTATCAGATCATTGTTGATAGGGTAAATCATAGCGATACAATTGAAATACAGGTAGAGATGACTGCGGAAATGTTCTCTGACAGTCTGAGTGCTGTAGCTGCAAAGGAAAAAGAACTGGTAGATGCGTTAAAGGCTATGCTGGGTATTTATGCGAAAGTGAAGCTGGTAAATCCTAAAACCATTACTAGAAGTGAAGGAAAAGCAGTGCGTGTGATTGATAAACGTAATCTGTATCAGCAGTAAGCTGTGGGATTTTTTGAGCAGTTATTCGGTTATGGGCAAGCAGTGAAGCGGACCTGGAATATCCGCTTGACTCTTATTAAAAAGTGAAAGGAGCAGAAGATTTATGACAGTAAAGCAGATTTCCGTTTTTCTTGAAAATAAGCCGGGGAAGCTGGCTGAGTTTACAGATGTTTTATCTGATAATAAGATTGATATGCGTGCGTTGTCTCTGGCAGAGGCAGCAGATTTCGGAATTGCCCGTGTTATTGTAGATGATGTATACAATGCATCTACGATTTTAAAAGATGCAGGATATGTATTTTCTATGACCAAGGTAGTTGCAGCTGTGATTCCAGATGAACCAGGCGGACTTTCCCATGTGATTAAGACTTTAGGCGATTCTGGAGTGAATATTGAATACATGTATGCATTTACCACCCCGAAAAAGGGAACTGCCTGCATGATCCTTCGTGTAGAAGATGTTGCAAAAGCAATTGAAGTACTGCAAAAAGAAGGTATCCGTCAGGTTGAGCAGGAAGAATTGACGGAGTTATAAAAAGCAAGGTGATCGAAAATGCGTGTGAGGGAGGAGTAAGTATGACAACATTGGATATATTGGATCGACTGCAGAAAGATGCACTACGTGACAGAGAACTGAGAAAACATCTTCTTGCCACACGCAGTGAGAAGGATCCATTGACTGTATTTTGCTGCTTATGTAGAAGCTTTGGCTATGAGCTCTATGAGATGGATCTTATTTCTGCAGGAGAAGATTTTTATGCAGAGATGCGCCGCAGTACAAATGGCGGTGGGGAGAATTCTCCCAAGCTTGAAGGTGAAGATGATTTTTATGAATTGCTGATGGCAAGTCTTCAGGAAGCTGAAAAGGCAGCAGAGAAGTAATCATAGAAGTTATCAGATAAATTAAATTGTTGGATAAAAAGAAAAACGGATTGGCAAACAAGATTATAAATAAGATAATCAGCAGTAGGGAAAATACCTGAAAGAGATGAAAAGATCTTTTAAATGTATCCAGCACTTCAAACGCCCTGAGTTTTTCAAAGAATAAGAAATTTACGGAGCTTGAAGTGGATTTGTCCGTTTTATTCTCAACATTTTGGGGAAAAGAGTAAAAAACATTTGAAAAAATAATTTGAAGTGTTATCTGAAGAATATCAGCTGGGAGTTAATCCCCCAGCTGATATAGCCTTCGGCAGGACTGCAGGGGTGCGCAGGAGAAGTATGTCATGCAATTGCATGACGCGCACCTCGCAGCAAGAATGCCGAGGCATTCTTGAATTTGAATTTAACCGAATCAAGTGAGTTCCCTGGGTTGGTTGCGAAAAGCAATAAGAAATGGGTGGGGACTTGCTTGTATCAGGAGGAGTGTAAGCTCCTTCTGATAAACTGCGAAACAGTTATTCGGTTATGAACAAGTAGCGAAGCGGACCTGGAATATCCGATTGACTTAAAAAATTTATTTTTTTAAAAAAAGTGCTTGACGAATGCTTTTGGGTGTGGTAAAGTAAACAAGCTGTCGCAAGGAAATGTTTCTGAACAACTGAAAAATTAACAAGTTTTCAGAAAATACAAAATTAATGTTGACAAAT
>NZ_JAOQJL010000090.1:0-349 GCF_025566965.1 Blautia ammoniilytica
GTTCAGAATTGTTTTCTTCTTCCTTTAACCGTTGAAATTCTTTTATCAGATATAGTTTAAATACCGGACTGATTGCAGATGCAAATTCAAATGCAATATCTTTGTGTGCATATGTGCCACCATATTTTCCACGCTTTACATATAATCCAATGGCATTTGTTTCATTTACCCATTCCGAAACACTAGGTGTAAAAGTCAATAACCCTGCTTGCTTTTTAAAGTGTTCGGATTCGAACACTTTAAAATTGGGATTATATATCTGTTCCCATACAGACAAATATTCCAAAGTACCACGATTTCTTAACCAATTTCTTACCACATCTGCTGCCCTGACAGAATCTGATTTAGC
>NZ_JAOQJL010000091.1:0-330 GCF_025566965.1 Blautia ammoniilytica
GAGAGTTACAGAATAAGGCTCAATTTTAGGCTGAACGATCCATGTATAAGTGTAAGAAGCGAGAGCCGTGGCGGTATTGCTCTTGATCGCCGAGGTTGTGGTAGCAGGATCGTAGAGTTTTAAGGTTGCAGTCATTTCTGTGTCTGTCTGACTGATGAAACGGACATTACTGAAAGAATAAGTGGCGGATGTGGAATATGTTTTAGAAGGTCTGGAAAAACATTCCGTTGTACTGAAAAACCAACCACTCTGATACAGACTTTTATCCGGTCTTAATAATTTTATGCCAGATGCAATAATGGTATTGTCAGAAGCCCGGTAGGGGATGGT
>NZ_JAOQJL010000092.1:0-329 GCF_025566965.1 Blautia ammoniilytica
TGTTTTGCCTGCCATAATGCCATTCCGGTCTTTACACCTTTTTGCTTTGCAATATAATTTGCTGTCAGCACAATCCCATGCCGGGCTTCCGGATCGCCACCTACTGCCAGAGGCATTCCTGCAAATTCCGGATGATGTAGCATTTCTACACTGGCATAAAAACAGTTCATATCACTATGCAGGATCACACGCTCACTCAAACTTTTCACCTCCTAGCTGCTTCCTTCAATATGATGTCTTATCAATTTCTGTATGTTTAGTATATATCGACATTCCGGAGATAGTCAAGTAACATCTTGGTTGTATTTTCTCCATTTTGGAGATTATTG